>JBKBSS010000079.1:0-11859 GCA_046291385.1 Emticicia sp.
CGATATAAAAACGATGATGGTTCGATAGAAGTAAATATTATTGACGTAGCAGGCACAGGGGCTTTGATGGGAATGGCGGCGTGGTCAATGATGGAAATGGACAAAGAAACCGAAAACGGCTACGAAAAAACTATGACTTATAAAGGAAACAAAGCCTACGAAAAGTATGATTCAAAAAATAAAGATGGCGAAATAGCCGTAATCGTAGCCAAGCGTTTTGTGGTAACTGTAAGTGGAAATAATGTAGAAATAGATAAAATCAAGAAAACACTTGACGATATTGATTTAGGCAAATTGGAAGATTTGAAATAACGAAAAAGGGAAGCGTCGCTTCCCTTTTTCGTTTATCTTAAAAATTATCGCTCCATTGATATGCCTCAATGAGTTTGGTTTCGCCTTCTTTGCCTTTCGCAAAATTGCCGTGTTCCATTCCCATAATAAACTCTTGGTTATTGGTTTTTGCTTTATCATAAATGTGCTTGAAAAGACTTTTATAATTAATTTCGCCCGTGGTTGGCTCTTTGCGGCCAGGCTCATCGCCGATTTGGAAATACGCAATCTCTTCCCAGCACCAATCCATGTGATTTGTCATGCGGCCTTCGTTTCGCTGCATGTGCCACATATCAAACAAAATCTTGCATGATGGGCTATTTACGGCCTTACAAATCATGTAAGTTTGGTCAGAATATCGTAAGAAAAGGTCAGCATTGTCGCTCAATGGTTCAAGCACCATCGTTAAGTTATGCGGCTCAAAAATATCGCTCGCACGACGCAAAGCATCAATTACATGACCCGTTTGAATGCCCAAAGGTAGATTTCTCTCGAAATAACCAGGCACAACTGTCATAAATTTGGCATTGCAACGTTTGGCAGTTTCTACCGAATCTCGACAAGTTTTCAGGAAATTTTCGAGAAACTCATTTTTGCCCGTTGCCAATGAAGTTTTCCAGTTGTCGCCACCATCGACCACAAAAACGCCCATTTTCATGCCGAGTTTGGCGAGTGTTTCACCGATTTTGGTTTGAGTCTCAACGGGGCGTTTTAGCATTCCGTTGTCTTCTAAGGCCATAAAACCATTATCGGCCATGAATTTGAGTTGGTCGAAAAGGTCTTTACCTGCCGAGTTTTCAAACATTCCAAAATGCGGGGCATAAAGAAGTTTGTATTTATACGGAGCTACATTTGTTGGTGAAGAAGCCAAATCGTTGGCTGCCAAAGCGGTGGCGGTAGTTCCTATGCTTGTTGCACCTGCTGCCAAGACACTTTTTGAAAGAAAGTTTCTGCGATTCATTAGTTTTTATAGATTGAAGGTTGATTTTTAAGAGAGCGAATAAATTTCTTTCAAATATATCATAAAAAAAGCGTTTGGGCTAAACCAAACGCTAATAGTTTTCTCAATACAAAAAGTCCAAATTTTCGGTTTTTACATCTTCGGGTTCGAGTTCTAAAAACTCTTCCCAGAAAGGATTTTCGGGCAATGCTGCCTTACAGATAATGGGTTCTTTTTTTACTGGATGTATAAAATATAAGCGTCGAGCGTGAAGATTGATGTTTCCTTCGAGATTTGGACGAGGAAAACCATATTTCACATCGCCTCGAATCGGACAACCCATTTTGGCCAATTGCACACGAATTTGGTGCGGGCGACCAGTAATCGGATTTACCTCAAGCAAATGCGAATGGTTGATTTCTCCCAAATAACGGTAAGTCAGTTCAGCTTTTAGCGAGCCTTCAACTTCTTCGTCAAAAGCCTTTACGATATTTCGGGCTTCATCTTTTACGAGCCAGTTGGTCAGTTTTCCTGTTTTTTTCTCAGGTTTATTGCCCACAACTGCCCAATACGTTTTCTGAATTTCTCTTTTTCTGAAAAGTTCATTCATTCGTTCGAGAGCCTTTGAGGTACGTGCAAAAACCACCAAACCGCTCACAGGGCGGTCAAGGCGATGCACTGTTCCCAGAAAAACATCCCCAGGTTTGTTGTATTTTTCTTTAATATAATGTTTTACGTAGTCCGAAAGCGTTTTATCGCCCGTGCTATCGCCTTGCACCAAAATACCTTGTGCTTTATTGACGATAATGATATGATTATCTTCGTAAACTACTTGAAATGGTTGTTTCTTTGCCACTTTACTAAAAATTAAGACGGGGTCGCCCGTGCGATGTAGAATTAAGAATGTAGAATGACTTTACTCATCTGTTTTCCTTTTTCTTTAAAATAAACTATCGTCTGTGGACTATCGTCCATTGACTGTTAAACAAACTCCAAAGCCAAACGTCTGGTTTCTTTGTCGGTTTCTATATAATCTTCGAGGGTTGGTGTACGCACGAAATTTACTTTTTTCATACAATCTTCAATCAAATCTGACATTTCTAAGAAACCTATTTCGTCACGCAAGAAAGCCGCAACAGCTATTTCGTTGGCGGCATTGACGATACACGCCATGTTTCCGCCAACTTCGAGGGCTTCAAATGCAAAACTTAAATTCCTAAAAGTCTCATAATCAGGCTTTTCAAAAGTCAAAGATGGAAATTGAGTAAAATCCATTCTCGGAAAACTCGATTTCAAACGATTCGGGTAGCCAATCGCAAACTGAATCGGCACACGCATATCGGGCAAGCCCATTTGTGCTTTCATGCTACCATCTTCAAACTGCACCATCGAGTGAATAATACTTTGCGGATGCACAACCACTTCGATTTGTTCGGGCGTAAGTCCAAAAAGCCATTTTGCTTCAATCACCTCTAAACCTTTATTCATCAACGAGGCCGAATCAATCGTGATTTTTGCTCCCATGCTCCAATTTGGGTGTTTTAGAGCTTGGGCTTTCGTGACGGTTTTCAAGAATTCTCTATCTTTTCCACGAAATGGCCCGCCCGAAGCAGTCAAAATTATCTTTTCGATTGGATTATGAAATTCTCCAACCAAACACTGAAATATCGCTGAATGCTCCGAATCTACGGGCAGAATATCAACTTTGTGTTTTTGTGCCAAATCGGTTACTAACTCGCCAGCCACAACGAGCGTTTCTTTATTGGCCAGTGCAATGTGTTTGCCCGCTTTGATAGCCGCAATGGTCGGAATCAAACCAGCATAGCCAACCAAAGCCGTCAAAACCATATTGACCGACTCCATTTCTACGACCGAAACCAAAGATTTATCGCCCGTATAAACTTTTATATCAAGTGGGTCGAGAGCGGCAAAAACTTTATCGTAAAGGTCTTCGTTGGAAATCACAACAACGTTTGGACGAAATTTTGCTGCTTGCTCAATCAGCAAGTCGGCGTTGTTTTGTGCAGTAAGCACTTCTATTTCAAAAATATCAGGATTGGCTTCTATAACCTCCAGAGCTTGTGTTCCTATTGAACCCGTTGAACCAAGAATGGCAAGATGACGTTTTTGCATGAAAAAGGGTGAAATAAATAAATCTACTGAAATTTTTTACAAAGTTCGGAAAATTTAATGATAAAGTTTTTATTTTAACGTTTCTATTCAATGGTGAATGTTGAATGGTGAATGGTGAGTGATGGGTTTGTTTTATTAAATGACTAATTATCAGGTGTTTACATTGATGGAGTATAGTAAAATCAGTGGTTTAAAGTGTATTATAAAAATCTTTTTTGTTCCCCTTTAGGGGTTAGGGACATTATGCAAACGGCTGAAGACCAATTCCAATTCTTTGAAGGTGTTTTTTTTGAAACCCTCGGACGTGACGTACAGGTGACTGAATATCGCTTGCTACAAGGCGGGAGCATCAACATAACCGTACAGGTAGTTACCAACGAAGGCAAGTACTTTGTGAAATATAATACTCGAAATCACGAAGGAATGTTTGAAGCAGAAGCCCGTGGGCTTGACTTATTGCGTGAAACTAATGTGATTCATGTGCCTGAGGTTATCAATTGGGGGCGACGTGACGGACAAGATTATTTGGTGCTTGAAAACATCGAATATACCAAGCCCAATTTAGATTATTGGGAAATTTTGGGCGATAAAATAGCGGCCTTACACCGAAATACTAATGAAAAATTTGGGCTAAATTTCGATAATTATATTGGTTCGCTTCGCCAAAACAATGAACAAAAAAGCGATTGGTTGAGCTTTTTTATCGAAAAACGTTTGAATATTCAAGCAGGCTTGGCGTATTATAATGAATTGATTAGCAAAGAGTTATACGAAAAATTTCAACAATTTTATAAAGTTCTGCCCGAATTACTGCCCAGTGAACCCGCTTCGCTGCTACACGGTGATTTGTGGACAGGAAATGTAATTACCAACAGTAAAGGAGAACCCACGCTCATCGACCCAGCCGTTTATTACGGAAATCGTGAAATGGAAATTGCTTTTACAACACTTTTCGGGGGCTTCGATAAACGCTTTTATGACTCTTATAACGAGTCGTTTGCGATGCAACCTCGCTTCGATATGCGTGTGCCGATTTATAATATTTACCCCCTATTGGTTCATGTAAACTTATTCGGAAAAAGCTATTTGCCACCCGTAATTCGGACTTTGAATAAGTATCTTTAAACCACCATCAAATTACAACCTCGAACATCCGAATTATCAAAACGTCCGATAACGCTAAAAGACTGATTTTCAGTATTATATGCCCCCAAATCTTGCGTTTCTATAAAACAGCACGAATCAATATTTGCTAAATCGACTACATTTATTCCGCCACGAACGATGTCTTTATTTATTAAGGAAGGTACATTAAAAGTAGGAATTATTTTAAAAGGGTCATTGATTTCTCGCAGCAAAACTTTCATTGTTTGCGGCAATTCAAAAATACCATCACCTTTCGAGTATCCCTGTGAAAGTAGTTCGGTCATGCCATATTCCGAGTGGATTTTTTCGATGCTAAAAGCCGAAGTCAAAATTTCGTGAACTTCTTCACGCAAAAGCTCTTTTCTCCTTCCTTTCATTCCGCCAGTTTCCATTACAATCAATCTGTCTTTTAAGTTGTGCATAAAAGATAAATCTTCGCCCGATTCGGCCAAATCAAGCAAGGCAAAAGTTACTCCAATCAGCAAAACCTTTCGCTTAGAATTTTGGTTTGATAATTGGCGGAGCTGTTGAAGTAATTCGGTCGTATTTTTCAAATAAAAACCCGATTCTCTCGAATAAGTGCGATAAATAAAACTTTGCACCATATATACCAACGACGAATTATTTCGTTCAAGGTAAGAGGGAAGCAAAGCCAAAATATGGAAGTCGCTCAATGGGCCATAAAACTGCTCAAAAATTCGCTGACTGACGTATTCGTAGAAAGGCAAATCGCTCACTAAATGTTTGCTCGTGGTGTGGCCAGTTGTGCCGCTACTTTCAAAAATCATTTGCGTAGGAGCAGCATCCGAAACGATTTTGTGGTGTTTGAAAAACTGAATCGGCAAAAACGGAATTTTCTCCAAACGATTAATTTTTGTAGGATTTACGTTCAGAAAACTCAGGTATTCTTTGTAAGTATAATTGCTGGCAGCTTGAAAGCGAAAGGTTTCTAAAGCTAATTCTTCAAAATCATGAGGTCTTACTGAGGCATCGCTCAATTGTAAAACTGCCGATTTTAGTTCGTCACGAATACTCATTGAAAATTTTATATTTTTTTACTAAATTAGCAGAAAAAAATAGTCGATGGTCAATAGACGATAGTCCATAAATACATTTATATTTCCACAAAGACTATTTTTTAAAAACCATTGACCACCGTCTATGGACTATTGACTAAATAAAATTACATATTTACGATGAAAAAGGTTTCAGGATTTATCATATTAGCAGCAATAGGCTCATTAGTAGGTTGTTATAAAGAAGTATCTTTTGATGAAAAACCAGCCATTGAGTTTAGAAGCTTGAAAAAAGAAATCAGAATTGACCAATTTGCTGGGTCGAAAAAGGATTCTGTTATCTTAACAATCAAGTTTCAAGATGGCGATGGAGATTTGGGACTCAACGAAAAAGAAAAAACTACCGCCGAATTGAAAAATGATTTTAATTATATCATCAGAATTTTCCGAAAGAAAAGAGGTGTTTTTACCGAATATGTACCAGATGTACCATACTCTGGGTATTTTCCTCGCCTAAAAACTGATGGAAAAATTGGGCCAATTGAAGGAACGCTCGATTATTCGATAGATTTTCCTCATCCGTTCACGCCAATAAAAGATTCTTTGAAATTTCAGGTAACAATCAAAGACCGAGCAGGAAATATCAGCAACACTACCGAATCTGAAGTAATTGTTTTGAATGAGTTTTAGAAAGTTCACAGTCGGCGGTCAACAGTCCACAGTAAAATTCTTATTGTTTTTGTATTCTGTTGATTGTTGACCACTAACTGTGGACTCAAAGAAGTGTCGCACCCGTACCATTCACTTTTGGGTAAATAGGCTTTCCTTTATCGAGATAAACTCCCGTTGCTGGGTCGTTAGCAATCAAAATCGAGCCATCCATATCTACATAATCAAGTAGCGGAGCAAGCTGACCAATGGCAGAAATGCCGATACTTGTTTCGGTCATGCAGCCACACATTACTTGTAGCCCTAAACTTCGAGCTTCGGCAATCATGCGTAATGCGGGCGTGATTCCGCCACATTTTGCCAATTTTATATTCACGCCATCAAATTTTCCAACGCATTTTTTTACGTCTTCTTCCACGATGCAACTTTCGTCGGCAATCAAGGGCAAAACCGAGCCATCCATTATTTCGAGCATTGGTTCATAGTCTTCTTTTTGCATGGGTTGTTCAATAAATTCAACGCCCAATTCGGCAAAGGCTTTTGAATTTTCAATTGTTTCTTCTACACCCCACGCACAGTTTGCATCAACTCTAAAAAGAGCATCGGTGTGTTTCCGAAGTTCTTGTACAATTTCTATATCATGGTCAGTACCGAGTTTGATTTTATAAATCGGAAAATCAAATTCTTGCATTTTCTCAACCATTTTCTCAATAGTGTCAATGCCAATTGTATAATTTGAATACGGAACTTTCGTAATATCCAATCCCCAAATTTCATGTAGCGGTTTTCCTTGTTTTTTACCCCACAAATCCCACGCCGCCATATCTAAAGCACAATGAGCAAAAGGGTCATTTTTTAGGTACGGATACATAAACGCCCAAAAATCTTCGGGATTATTTAGTTCATATTTTTCGATAACATTCTGATATTCAGTGAGTTTATCTCTCATCCCTTCGGCTGTTACGCCATAATAAGGAATTGGCGTAGCTTCACCATAGCCACTGAGTTCGCCATCTTGAAGTTCTACGATGAAGGCATCAATATCATCACGAGAGCCGTGTGCAATCGTAAAAGTATGTCGCATTTGCAGCGTAAGAATATGGAATTTTAGTTTCATTTTCGCAGTCGGCTATCAGCAATCGGCTGTCAGCTTTGTTTATTTAAAGAATGTAATTTTGTTTTTAAGCTAAAAGCCGACTGCCGAAAGCTGACCGCCGACTGCCAAGTTACATATTCACCAACTCATTCCCACGCAGCACAGGCACAACATCATACAAATCACGTTGTAAACAATAGCCAATATCTTTATTGATACCCAAACGCTGCAAGCGACGAATGTGCGATGAATTTGCCAAGTAGCCCAACATGTCATCTTTGGCTTGCTGATACATTCTCATGGCTAAGATGGCACTATCTTCTGCCACAAAAAACTCATTTTGTACTGACTCAACCACTGCTCCTGCAAAAAGCGTATCTTCCAAATTTACACGGCCTTTCCAACCCGCACAAAGCACCAAAACATCATAAGGTTGAGTTTTCAAATACTCAACAATTGCATTGAGATTTAAGAAAGCACCCACCAAAACTTTTACGGCCGAACTTTTGGCTTTCGTAATTGAATAAGTACCGTTTGTGGTTGTCATGGCAATTTTTTCGCCAATCAATTTTTCGTCCATGTAGCTAAATGGCGAGTTGTCAAGCTCAAAACCTTCTACTTTTTGGGCATTTCGCTCGGCCGCTGCAATAAAACCTTTGGCTTGCAGAGCTTGGCATTCTTCAACGGTTTCTACTGGAATAATCGCTTTTACGCCATACGCAAAGCCCGTAACCATGCACGAAGTAGCCCTAAAAATATCGGTAACAATCACAATCGTATTGTCAATGTTGTGGAGGTGTAGCAAATCTGGAGTTAAACAAACGTCAATATTCTTCATTTTAAAAACGATAATTCTTGGTAAAAAACTGCTGCAAAGATGCCAAAAAATATCTTCAAAATTGACAACTTTACAAAAGTTATCAATTTTTAGCCGTAAACTTTTGAAATTGATTTCAATTTTCTAAAAATAATCCTACCTTTTGAATCTTTTTTTGCTAAAAATATGGGAATTGTGAAAATACTATCGTAATTTTGCACCCGAAAAATCTAATGAATGAATGCCTGAATGATACAATGTTTGAATATTATTAAAGAATATTCTCCTTAAAATTCTATCATTCGCTCATTCCATCATTCACTCATTTTTATTTCTACATTCAAAACTCATCAAAAAAATTATATGGCATCAGTTAGACCAGATGAAGTTTCGGCAATCCTGCGTGAGCAATTGGCAGGTTCAAGAACCGAAGCTGAACTCGAAGAAGTTGGTACTGTGTTACAAGTCGGTGACGGTGTAGCACGTATATACGGTTTATCAAAAGTTCAAGCCGGTGAATTGCTGGCATTTGAAAACGGCTTAAAGGCCCTCGCACTTAACCTCGAAGAAGACAACGTAGGAGCGGTATTGTTGGGTGATTCGACTGGAATCAAAGAAGGAGCAACAGTGAAACGTACAGGTGAAATTGCCTCTGTAAAAGTAGGCGAAGGAATCATCGGTCGTGTTGTGAATACTTTGGCAGAACCAATTGACGGAAATGGCCCAATTCAAGGCGAAACTTTTGAAATGCCATTGGAGCGTAAAGCACCAGGTGTAATCTATCGTCAGCCAGTAACTGAGCCTTTACAAACAGGTATCAAGTCAATTGACGCAATGATTCCAATTGGCCGTGGACAACGTGAGTTGGTTATCGGTGACCGTCAGACGGGTAAAACTGCTGTTTGTATTGATGCCATCATCAATCAAAAAGAATTCTACGATAAAGGCGAACCAGTATTTTGTATTTATGTAGCTTGTGGTCAGAAAGCATCTACCGTGAAGGCTGTTGAACAAACACTTCGTAAATACGGTGCGATGGACTACACAGTTATTGTAAACGCTGGTGCTGCTGACCCATCTCCGATGCAATTCTTTGCTCCGTTTACGGGTGCAGCCATCGGTGAATATTTCCGTGATACTGGTCGTCCAGCATTGGTTGTTTATGATGATTTATCAAAACAAGCAGTTGCCTACCGTGAGGTATCATTATTACTTCGTCGTCCGCCAGGTCGTGAGGCTTATCCAGGAGACGTTTTCTACCTACACAGCCGTTTGTTGGAGCGTGCCGCAAAAATCAGTTCTGATGATACGATTGCGAGCAACATGAACGATTTGCCTGCTTCATTGAAAGGTAAAGTAAAAGGTGGTGGTTCATTAACAGCCCTTCCGATTATTGAAACGCAAGCGGGTGACGTTTCTGCCTATATCCCGACTAACGTAATTTCGATTACTGACGGTCAAATCTTCTTGGAATCTAACTTGTTCAACGCAGGTATTCGTCCAGCGATTAACGTAGGTATCTCGGTATCACGTGTGGGTGGTAATGCTCAAATCAAGTCGATGAAGAAAGTAGCAGGTACTTTGAAACTTGACCAAGCACAATTCCGTGAATTGGAAGCGTTTGCTAAGTTTGGCTCAGACCTTGATGCTTCTACAAAATTGACTATCGACCGTGGTCGTAAAAACCAAGAGATTTTGAAGCAAGCTCAATTCTCACCAGCACCAGTTGGCGAGCAAGTAGCAATCATCTATGCTTCAATCAATGGCGTAATGGATAAAGTGGACGTAAGCAGAGTAAAAGAATTTGAAAACGAATTCATGTTATTGTTGAAAGCACAACATCCTGAAGTTTTACAAAAACTTGGAGCTGGAAAATTGGAAGATGATGTAATGGCTATCATCAAGAAAGTTGGTAAAGAATTAGCAGAGAAATACGCTTAATTTAGTTATGAGTTATGAGTTCTGAATTCTGAGTGCTTTAGTCTCACAGTTTAGGTCTCATAACTCGTATTACTTATAATCAAACCCTATTTATTTGGTTATATCGTTTTCAGCGATTTTTTAAGTAATATGTGAGTTATGAATTAGAGTTTTACAAGAACTCAGAACTCAGAACTCTAAACTCAGAATTCAAAAAAGATGGCTTCATTAAAAGAAGTAAGAAATAGAATTGTTTCGGTAAATTCTACAACACAGATTACCAAAGCAATGAAAATGGTATCGGCGGCGAAACTTCGTCGTGCTCAAGATGCCATTATCCAAATGCGTCCGTATGCCAATAAACTGAACGAATTGATTTCGACTGTTTCTGCCAACACGGAAGTAGGAGCAACAAGCCCTTACACAAAGGTTCGCCCGATTGAGAACGTATTAATTATTGTTGTAACTTCGGATAGAGGTCTTTGTGGTGCTTTCAACTCAAACGTTGTGAAAGCTGCAGTGGCACTTATTCAAGAAAAATACGCTCCACAGGCTGCCAAAGGAAAAGTAGAAATCATGCCTTTGGGTAAAAAAGGTGGCGAAACACTACAAAAGCGTGGCTTTAAGATAAATGCGGAATACATGGATATTTTCCAACGCTTGAATTTTGCAACTGCTCGTAAGGCTGCCGAACAAGTGATGGACGCATTTACTGACGGAAAATATGATGTAGTTGAGATTGTTTTCAACGAATTTAAAAATGCCGCTACTCAGATTATCCGTGCCGAGCAAATGTTGCCTTTGGTTGAGAAAAAAGACGATGCTGCTAAAGCTGGCAAGACAGATTATATCTTTGAGCCATCGGAAGAAGAAATTGTATTGGAATTGATGCCAAAAGCTATCAAAATGCAAGTATTTAAGGCAGTTCTTGACTCAAATGCGTCAGAACACGGAGCCAGAATGACTGCAATGGACAAAGCAACTGATAACGCTAACGAATTGCTACGTAACTTGAAAATCGAGTATAACCGTAGTCGTCAGGCGGCCATTACCAACGAAATCTTGGAAATTGTTGGTGGGGCAGAGGCTTTGAAAGCACAGTAAAAATTGTTAGTTCTTATATACAAAGGCGGCGATGTATCGAAAGATATGTCGCCGTTTTTTGTTGTACAATTTCCTGAGTTGTAACACAATTTTCTAAATTGTGTTACAACTCCTGTACGCTCATTACGCCCAAGTTTTCAAATAATTTCGACCAATAAAATGTAATCGTAGGGTTATTTTCTTTGATTGAACTGGTTGGCTCAAACGGTAAAATCATCGAAATGTCAGGGCTATTCAGTGCTAATTCTTTATATTTTTCAGCATCAGTTTTTGCCCAATTTTCTGCTTCTGCATCATCTTTTGGTGGTTTTATCTGGAAATCTCGGCCACTTTTTACACTTTCAACCATATCGCTCAGGTAATATACTTTCACAACTGCACCCGATTCTGAGGCTTTCGCAATGACAGGAATACTCGCCAGTATATTCGTTTCACGATTTGAGGCATTATCGTTTTGGGCATTTAGGCGAGCCAATGCTTGTTTTATAACAAAGGTGCGTTCTTTTCTGATGGATAAATCATACGAAGTATTAATAGCTTCTAAATCAGTTGAATTTACACCTTCAGTTTCTTCCATTTGGGTGCGGCAGGTGAGCGAAAGACAACGCCCTTTGGCCGTATTTTCGTGGATGTAGTAAATCTCAAATTTATCGCCCGATTTTCTGACGTTTTCTTCGATAATACTATT
>JBKBSS010000007.1:0-24859 GCA_046291385.1 Emticicia sp.
ATTATGGCCTAATTCGCCACTGTCATTGCCCAATCCATTCGGAAAACGACTTGATTTTGAATTGAGCAATAATTGCGTAGAAGCCAAAGTTGAGGCACAAGAAAAGATAATTTTTGCTTTAAATTCATGTACTTCGTTGGTTTCGGAATCAATCACTCGCACGCCCGTTGCTCGTTGGGTAGCTTCATCGAAAATAATTTCTTTGACAATCGAATTTGGTCTGATTACAAAATTTCCTGTATTATTGGCAGCGGGTAAAGTAGCAGCATTACTACTAAAATATGCTCCATACGGACAGCCCCTCGAACAACGGTTTCGGTTCTGACATTTACCACGTCCCAAAGCCAAATGCACTTCGGTTGGTTGCGTTAAGTGAGCCACTCGCCCAGGTGTTACGATGCGGTTTTTAAATTTGTTTTTGAGTTGCTGCTTGAAATGGTCTTCCAAACAATTGAGTGGAATTGGCGGTAAAAACTCGCCATCGGGCAGATGGTCTAAACCCAATTTTTCGCCACTTACGCCAACAAATTTCTCTACGTAAGAATACCACGGAGCAATATCTTTGTAGCGAATCGGCCAGTCGATAGCGATTCCTTCACGGGCATTTGCCTCAAAATCATAATTACTCCAGCGGTAAGTATGCTTTCCCCAAGTAATTGAGCGACCACCCACATGGTTTCCACGAATCCAATCAAAAGGTTTTGTTTCTTGATAAGGATTTTCTAAATCATTCGTAAAAAAGTGTTTGGCAGCTTCGCCCAGAAAACCACTCCTATTTTGAATATGATGGCGTTTGCGGTCTTCGTCGGTTAATGCTCCACGATGTTCAAAGTCCCAATGTTCCATCATCATCGTTGGGTAATCTTCCACATGATTGACCATTCGACCTTTTTCGAGAACCAAAGTTTTAAGTCCTTTCTCCGAAAGTTCTTTTGCAGCCCAACCACCGCTCATGCCTGAGCCAATCACGATGGCATCGTAGGTATTAGTTTTGTTTAATTTTGTATTCAGATTTGCCATTTTATGTCTGTAAGATTGAATAGGGTACAAATTAGGAAAGATATTTGAGAATTTTATTTCTACACGAAATTTTGACAAACAAAAAAACAACAAAAGTGTTAAATCAGAAAGATTAAAGCCAAAACCTCATGCCCGAACTTCCAGAAGTAGAAACCTACCGCCGATATTTTGAAGAAACGAGTCTGTATCAACCCATTGCGGATGTGTATGTGCAAGACACCAAACTACTCACCACTGATTATGATATTTTGGTAGAAAAACTACGAAATAAACAGTTTATTGGCACAAAACGCATCGGTAAAAACCTATTTGCTCAACTTGATGCACCTTACTGGTTACATTTTCACTTCGGCATGACGGGCGATTTGGCCTACTTCCGAGATGAAGAAGACACCCCACGCTTTGCTCGCATAGTTTTTCGTTTTGCCAATGGTTTCAAACTGGGCTTTTTATGTCCAAGAAAGTTTGAGCGAATTGGAATCGTAGAAAATATTGATGAATATCTTACACGCAAGAAAATCAATAAAGATGCCCTCGAAATTTCGGTTGAAGAATTGAGCAAAACTTTAAAGAAGAAAAACGCTCCCATCAAGTCTGTCTTACTCGACCAATCAACGGTAGCAGGAATCGGCAATTGGATTGTTGATGATGTGCTATTTCAAGCAAAAATTCACCCCGAACGAACTTCGAGCCAACTGACTGATAATGAAATAGTGGAGATTCATAAAGCCATGCGTTTGGTTATTCAAACCGCCATTGATTGCCAGGCTAATTACGATGATATTCCGACGAACTTCCTCATACACGCTCGTGGTTGGGGGATTCAAAAGCAAGATTTAATCGGAAAATGCCCCGATTGTGGCGAATCAATCAGTATTTCAAAAGTGGG
Organism: Emticicia sp.; assembly: GCA_046291385.1. GTDB lineage: Bacteria > Bacteroidota > Bacteroidia > Cytophagales > Spirosomataceae > Emticicia. Next base: position 1,910 of record JBKBSS010000007.1, read on the forward strand.
AGGACGAACGACATTTTTTTGTGAGAACAAACAAAAATAAAACCGACACTCCGTCAGATTCGTTTACAATTTGATGATTATAGCTTAATATTGGGATAACACGCTTCATTTACTTTTGTCAAAAAACCAAATTAAATGAAGAAAATTATCCTTTTAGCATCAGTAATTGCTGCTACCTTATTGAGTTGTAACAAAGAAGAAGTGCCTGCACTCGAATTTACCATAAACGAAGACATCAGTTCTTACACCGAAATCGCTTCCCTCAATTTAGGCGGTTTGGGTGCGGCCGAAATCAGCACTTATGATGCTACCACCAAACGCTTATTTGCCGTAAATAATGGTACTAATAATAAAATTGATGTCATTGATTTTGCTAACCCAGCCAGTATTTCGGTCATTCATTCAATCAGCATGACACCTTACGGCGGTTATGTAAATAGTGTTGCTGCATATAACGGAAAAATTGCCGCTGCCATCGAATCGCTCGATAAGCAAGCAGCGGGCAAGATTGTGGTCTTCAATGCCGCTACTTACGCCGAAGAAAAAGTAATCACGGTTGGTTCATTACCCGATATGGTAACATATAGCCCCGATGGAAAATATATTCTTTCGGCCAACGAAGGCGAGCCAAATGCTACTTACACAAACGACCCTGAAGGTTCGATTTCAATCATTGATGTAGCAAATAATTACGCAGTAAAAACCATCAATTTTGCAGCTTTTGCGAGTCAGTTAGCTGATTTAACCAGTAAAGGTTTCAGAGTTTTTGGTCCAAATAAAGATTTTGTAAAAGATATTGAGCCAGAATACATTACGGTTTCTGATGACTCGAAAACTGCTTGGGTGACACTTCAAGAAAACAATGCCATTGCCGAAATCAATATCTCAACTGGAACAATCACCAAAATTTCTCCACTTGGTTTCAAAGATTATTCGGCTGCTGGTAATGCTATCGACATCAGCGATAGAGATAATGCAGTTGGTGTTTTCAATACTTGGAAAACTTTCGGTATTTACATGCCCGATGCCATCGCACACGTAAATTATAACGGAACACCCTATTTATTTACAGCCAACGAAGGCGATGCCCGTGAATACACAGCTTTTGCCGAAGTAAAACGTGTAAGCACATTGAATTTAGATGCAACAGCTTTCCCAAATGCAACAGCTTTGAAAGGCGATACTCAAATGGGAAGATTGAACGTAACAAGCACACTCGGCGACAAAGATGGTGACGGTGATTATGACGCTCTCTACAGCTTCGGTGCAAGGTCATTTTCAGTGTGGAATGCTACTTCTGGTCAACTTGTTTTTGATAGCAAAAATGAATTAGACATCAAAGCCAAAGAACTTGGTGTTTATGATGATGCCCGCAGCGATGATAAGTCGGTTGAGCCAGAAGCAATCGCTATTGGTCAAGTTGGCTCGAAACTCGTAGCTTACGTTGGTCTTGAAAGAGTTGATGCCGTTGCAGTTTATGATATTACTAATCCAACTGCACCAGTTTTTGTAAAAATGATTAAAACTGGCGATGCTCCCGAAGGTGTTTTGTTTATTTCGGCATCAAAAAGCCCAATTCAACAAAGTTTGATAGTTGTTAGTAGCGAAAATGATGGTTTAATAAAAGTATATAAAGCAACTAAATTATAATTGAAACTTGGTTTAGTACTGAATAAACAAAAAATGCCCGCTATTTCGTAGCGGGCATTTTTGTGATTAATCCTATAATTAATTAGTAGTTCGATAAAGCGTACCATTTTCAACTACATAAAGTCTCGTTCCCATCGCCGCAATCATATTTACATCTTTGAGTAATCCTTTATCGCCAACTTGCATATAATTGCCACTTTTATCATTTTTATACAATGTTCCGTCTTGCTCTACACTCCACAAAAAACCACCATCAGCCACAATCGCAATAGTTTCTTCAAAATCGCCTGCTTTACCAACTTGTTCCCATCTCATCGCTCTGATACTGGTTCGGTATAAAGTACCATTTTCAATCGTCCATAAATAGCTATCCATTGCCTGAAGCATACTTACCTCTTTAAATTCTCCTTCATCGCCAATCATCCTCCACGAACCATCTTTCGAGGTTTCATAAAGCGTACCGTCAGCTTCAACCGTGTATAACTTACCATCCATTGCCGCAGCCGCTACCGTATTTTTCCAATCGCCTGATTTTCCAATCTGAATCCAAGTCAGCGTGCGGGCATCATTACGGTATAAATTTCCATTTTCAATCGTCCAAATTTCGCCATCTAAGGCAACACCAAAATCAACATTGGCAAAACTTCCTTCTTTTCCAAGTTGCTCATACCTGCCCATTTTATCGGTTCTATAAAGCGTACCATTATGCTCAAGGCTATACAAATAACCATTCATTGATATAATTCCTGCCGTATTTTTCCAGTCTCCCTCACGCCCAACTTGTTCCCAACCTTGAGCAAAAACCAGATTAGTAAGCATCAAACAAAAAACAACTGTAAACAAATAAATATTCTTTTTCATGACTCAACAACATATTAGATTATGCCTACTCTGTGCGTTTTCAGCAGCCCACCCCTACTTATTTTTAAAGGCTTTTAGGGTTTTACCTTATTTTGAACAAACTATATAACATTCAAAAGTATGTATAATATTTTTTATTTTTAGAACTATTATACAAAATTATCACTCCAAATTTTAGATAAACTTACAATATTTTCATTTTTTATTGAAAATATTGTAAATATCTTTGTTTCAAAATAAATATTTTAAATGAAATATTTAGAACAAAAAATACCTATTAAATATATTATTGTTCCTATATTTATAGAAACTTTAGACTATATAAAATAAATCAAATATACAATATTAATAAACTATATTAGTATTACAAATTATTTAGTACGTTCAATAGAAAACAGAACTAAATCATGTAATGATTGACGGAAAGCAGAGTCGGGAAATGTAAAGAGGATGTCGTTGGCTTCTTTGACGAAGCGTTTCATGACTTCGGTGGTGTATTGAATTCCACCCGATTTTTTTACAAAATCAATCACTTCGGTTACTTTTTTGGGGTTTTCGGAGTGATTTTTTACTAAATTTATAATATTACGTTTATCAGACCATGACGCATGATTGAGTGCGTAAATCAGCGGCAAAGTCATTTTCTTTTCTTTAATATCAATGCCTGTTGGTTTACCGATTTCGGCATCGCCATAATCAAAAAGGTCGTCTTTTATTTGAAATGCCATACCGATTTTTTCACCTAAAAGTTTGGCTTTGGCCACAACTTCGGCACTTGCACCAACCGATGCGGCTCCAACTGCACAACAAGAGGCAATCAAAGAAGCAGTTTTCTGGCGAATTACATCATAATAAACATCTTCGGTAATATCAAGTTTACGGGCTTTTTCAATTTGCAACAATTCGCCTTCGCTCAACTCTTTAACGGCAGTCGAAACGATTTTTAGCAAATCAAAATCACCATTATCAACGCTCAAAAGTAAGCCACGAGAAAGCAGATAATCGCCCACGAGAACGGCAATTTTGTTTTTCCAAAGAGCTTTGATTGAAAAAAAGCCACGTCGATAATTTGAATCATCAACTACATCATCGTGTACGAGCGTAGCCGTGTGCAGAAGTTCGATGAGGGCAGCACCACGATAGGTAGCTTCGTTGATTGGGCCAAGTGTACCAGCAGTCAAAAACACAAACATCGGGCGAACTTGCTTGCCTTTCCGATGAATGATATATTTCATAATTTGGTCGAGCAGCATCACGTCGGTCTTCATCGACTGGCGAAATTTCTTCTCAAAAATCTCCAAATCTTTCTCGATTGGGGCTTGTATTTGGTTAATATCTAACGGCATGAAGAGGTGAGCAAAATGTTGTCTGCTCTGGGTGTGCAATTTTACGACTGATTTCTGACTTATTGAGCAGATTAAAGAAAAATATATTGCTTTTAATTCTTTTGTTCAATTTTTTCTTGAATTATATCTATTTTAAAAACTAATGTTTAAATTAAATAGTGCTCGATTTATTAGTAAACACACTATCAAATAATAAGGTTTAATTTTTGATAAACGTATTTGTTAAACTTTTTTTTCAAAAATCGCTATTTTCGTTGTATTATTGACGTGTTAAAAAATACTATTATAAATGATACTATCATAAATGAGGGCATTAGTTTTAGGGGGTGGCTCACTCAAAGGAGCTTGGCAAGTTGGCGTGATTCATGCAATTTTGGATACTGGTTTTAAGCCTGAAATGATTTATGGGATTTCGGCGGGGGCCTTGAATGGCTCTTTTATGGCCAATGAAGCAGGTAAACAATACCTCGAAAAAGGGAGTATTGATTGGGATTTGGTTAATAAAAAACTGCTACAATTTTGGCTCGAAAATATCACGCAACCTTCGGATATTGGTGTGCTGAAATCAAAGTTTTCGTTGGGAATTGATACACTTTTGAGCCGTTTTGATGGCTTGATTGACACAAATCCGCTGCACGAAAAACTACGAAAATACCTCAACGTAACCACGATGCGGAAAAGCCCCATCAAACTAAAAGTAGGTGCAGTAAATATAAATACGGGCGAAATGCACTACACCGACCCGCTCGAACAGCATTTTTTGGATTATCTACGGGCGAGCAGTTCACTGCCGTTTATTATGCCAGCCATTCAAATTGGTGGCGACCACCGCCAAGCGTATATGGATGGTGGCTTGCGGGAAGTCGTGCCGCTCAGAAAAGCCATTGAAGATGGTGCAACCGAGATTTATTGCGTGGCAACTCATCCCAAAAGCCGTCCGCTTGAGCATTTTAATTACCGCAGTTTTTTTAGTTTAATTGAGCGAATAAAAGATATTACGGTCAACCAGTTTGAGAATAGCGACATTGAATGGGCAGAAAATTATACTGAAAACTATGCAAGTATTGGACCGTTTAGTCTTACAAAGAAAATCAAACTAACAGTTATTCGGCCAAAAGAACCTTTACATATTGAATTGACTGATTTTACTACGAAAGATGTCAAAGAAATCATTAAACAAGGCTATGAATATGGACATCATGCTTTGTTTTCTTAGATTCGAGGTATAAGATTAGAGAATCCTGATTGAATATTTGTGGCACATCTATAAGATATGCCACAAATATATTCTCCAACAATAACTTACGCCAAAGTCATTTTTTCTTTCCCTTCTCTAATTTCAAACCAGACAAAGTAGGCCGTAACAACAGTTGAAACGACAAAATAAACCATCAAAACGGCAGTTGACCAAGAATATTGTGAACTACTGCCAAACCAATCGCCCATTGCGTAAATAAGAGCAAAACCCAAAACGTTTTTAATGATTTCCCACACGATTGCGTAAGGGTTTTTGTCCATCAACTCGGTGTAGGCAAATACGGTTAGGTAAATAAAACCACCGTAAATAAACATATTGGGTGAACCGATTTTTGCAATATTTCCGAAAAAATAAAAGAGCATTCCGAAAGTAAACAAAAACTGAAACCAAATCCAAACGAGCATATTTTTTGAGCTTTTTGGAGCATATTTCTCAAAATCGTAGGGGTTTTCAATTTTTACATCGGGAAAACGTTCGGCTACATCGGCTGGTCGCCAGCCCGTTGGCATAAACCAAATACGAAATTTATCGACCCAATTTTGAGCATGATAAGCATCTTTTATCAGAAACCATAAATGCTGAAAATTTATCTTTATCGGATTCCAAGTGCTGGCGGGGCGAGTAATGCCATAAACTGGCGGAACGTTGGGCAATTCTTCTTGAAAAGTACCGAAAAGTTTATCCCAAATAATAAAAATTTGACCGTGGTTTTTATCCAAATATTCAGGATTAATAGCATGATGCACTCGGTGATGCGATGGAGTAACGATGATTTTTTCGAGAAAACCCATGCGACCGATATAAACCGTATGGTACCAAAACTGGGCAAAAAGATGCAGCGGAGCAACGATAGCTATGACTTTGGTATCAACGCCCAATAAGGCCGCTGGCAGCAAGAAAACTGTAAACAAACTCACAAACGACGAAATACTTTGGCGTAAAGCACAAGCCAAATTAAATTCTTCGCTGCTGTGGTGAATGGCGTGTTTATTCCAGAAAAAATTAATTGAATGTGCCATGCGATGCACCAAATAGCCCGTAAGGTCAAGCGAAACGAAGGCAATGATATAAACCCAGATGGTCGATTCGACTTTGTAAAGTGTCCAATGGCTAACCATCCAACCGTAAGTTAGTATTGAAACACTCAAGCCCAAAACGTCTTTCACCGAATTGGTATAGCCCGAAGTTAAGCTCGAAATCATATCCATCGCTTTAAATGAATCTTTCTTGGCGTACCAGCCATAGCCTTTTTCGATAAGCACTAACAATAAAAATAGCGGACTGGCAATCGTGAGAATTTTACCGTAGGTTTCCATTTAGGTAATGATGAATGTTTAATGATGAATTGTAAATTCAAGCAACAACTTAACTGTAAAAGGACACAATTTCTTTACAGTATGCTTGCATGCGGGGGGCCGCCCCAATAAATATTGTACAAATTTATGGAAAAGTATTTTGATTTTTATAAAAGACGATAATTTTGACATAAAAAAATCCTGCTGGGGTATCAGCAGGATTTTTTCTTTGGTTTTGAGTTTTCTTTAGTACTAACATATAAGTAATCAAGTGTTTTGCTATTTGATAAATTGCTCATTATCAAACACTTATCTCATGTCTTTTGTCTCATATCTTCTGTCTAAGTACTTAAAAACGGTATTGTACTCGACACGTAAAATTATTGTCTTTTACGTCGGTGATATAATTGGTCAAGTTTGTTTTTTCGTTTTTGGGCATTTCGTACCAAAAAGTTAGTTTCAGGTTTTCGTTTGGGTACATCAAGTACCCAACACCGAGCGTATTAAATCTGACATCGGCGGCTGTAAAGCTTTTGCCAATTTCTGTGCCTTTTACTTTTTTATTTGGGTCATACCAATCGTATTTGGCCACAAACTGGTGTTTTTCACTGCCCAGGTGTTGTAAGAAATAAAAGTATGCCCCATCAAAATTACGAATGTAAAGCGGAGCATTTTGTCCATTAAATACTGGAATTATTCCTGGTGTTTCGGTTGTATTTTGGGTTGCAGTTTGCGTTCCTTTGATATATTCAGCCCTAAATTCGGTTTGACCTACTCTGTTTGGTATTCTTATCTGAAAATCAGCACCGTAATAAGTACGTGGTGCAATTTTGCCTACGTTGGAGGCTGATGAATCAACTACAAACGACTGATTATCAGATGTTTTATAGATATATTTTGTAAACTGCTCCATGCCACCAAATAACCCTGAGATACTTCCGCTGACAATTATTTTAGGGGAAACTTTGTAAGGTTTGAGCGAAAGTCTCGTAATGATGTCTTTATGGCTATCAAAATCGGCAGTTCCTGCCAAACCTTGCCCATTGAATACGCCAAGATTCCACTTGATATATTTAATAAATGTTTTCTTGGTGCGGGTTTCAAACGAAGCCATTACTCCTAAATCACGCTCAGTTCGCATCAATAATTGCGACATTCTTCCACGTTCGGGAGCTTCACGGTCACTTGATGAATAATTGATTTCAAAACCAAAAGGTCGGGCAAACATACCAGTTGTGAGCGAAAACATATTCAGCTTATTTTCGTAAATTCTTCCCCAAAAATCCCTAATTACAACCCCTCTTTCCGTTCCATCGAATTGAAACACAAAGTTGAGTTGTGGCATATTATGAGTATCATAATGAGCATAATCGAAGCGAATACGCCCCCGACGAAGCATAAAACGATTATTGACATTTGGGGCAAAATCTCCACCATTAAACGATTTCGCACCATCAGACTGAATGAATTGAAATTGCGGCTGCATATAGCCGCTGATACCTATATATTCATATTTTTTGAGTGTCGATAAAAGCTTTTTTACGGTCGAGGTATCCACATCCATCAACGAACCTTTTTGCTGACCAAAACCATAAAAACTTGAAAATAAAAGTAGAAAAATAAGTAAGAATCTTGCAGGAAGGAATGCAAAATTATGATTCATATTGGTGTTAAAATATTTTAAGTCTCAAAAGTATGCTTTTTTAGGCATTTATAAAACAAAAAAACGACAACGGTTCGCAGTAATAACTGCCGTTGTCGTTTTCTAAGACCGTTTTATGCTAAAATTATAATAACCAACGGAAAAATACAAATAATGTAGCCGAGAGAATAATTGCCACAGGTAATGTAAGCAACCAAGCCAAAAGGATACTTTTGATTGTTCCTGCTTGGAGGTTTTTGATACCTTTACTGGCCACCATCGTACCCGCAATACCCGAAGACAATGCGTGTGTGGTACTCACTGGAAGTTTGAACCAAGAAGCTAAACCGATTGTGGTTGCTGCCACGAGTTCGGCCGAAGCACCTTGTGCATAAGTAAGGTGAGATTTACCGATTTTCTCGCCAACTGTTACCACGATACGTTTCCAACCAATCATTGTACCAAGACCGAGTGATAACGAAATCATCAAAATAACCCACATTGGAGCGTGGTCAGTGAAACGACGAATACCTTTTTCTTCTTTTGCCGCAAGATTTGCTAAAATTGTTTTGCTATTATCGCTCAAAACTATTTCTTCGTCTTCTACCAATTTTTTAGTATTGCTACTGATAGTCAAAAGTGCTTTACGTAAATCCAGAGCGTTGGCTTTTTCAACTTTTCCGCTATCAGCAACACTATTTAAGAAGGCAATACTGCTATTTACTTTAGCAATTTTTTCTTTTTCGGCAGTCGAAGCGTGTGTTGTATCAATTAGGGCGATTTGTTGAGAAATCGTTGCGAGTTCTGGTTTTAAAGTCTTAAAATCAATACTTTTATTGATGGCAAAATAAGTTGGTAAAACTCCAATCAAAATCAACATTACCAAACCAATACCTTTCTGACCATCGTTACGACCGTGAAAGAAACTTACGAGCGTACAAGTCGTAATCAAGATAGCACGAATCCAAAATGGAGGAACTTCATCTTTCTTTGGTTCGTCGAATACTTGTTTTCTAATATCTCTACTCAATAATCTGCGAAGAGCAAACATTAAGAATACAGCCAATGCAAAACCTATCATTGGAGAAAGTAAAAGAGCTGAAAAAATTTCCTTCGCTTTATCCCAGTTGACAGCCGCAATACCAGATTTGTTTTCAGGAAGCAAGGCATAACCTAAGCCAACGCCCAAAATCGCACCAATTAAAGTATGCGAACTTGATGCTGGAATACCAAAATACCAAGTCCCGAAGTTCCAGATAATTGCACTAAACAACAATGCAAGCACCATTGCGATACTATGATAAACATTTTGGTCGATTAGTAGTTCTACTGGAAGCAGGTTTACGATACTCATTCCGACGCCGACTCCACCCGTCACCACTCCGACGAAGTTAATGATACCAGACCATACAACGGCTTGGGTTGGTTTGAGAGAGTTTGTATAGATTACGGTTGCAACAGCGTTTGCTGTATCGTGAAATCCGTTGATAAATTCAAATGCACAAGCAGCCAAAAGGCAGAATGACAATAAGAGGAAAATGTCGGTTTCTAAGCCAAACATAATTTTGGGGGGTTTAGATTAATTTAAAATTGATTGTACTGGTGCTTGAAACTGAACACAAAAGTGAGTATTTTTGATTAGTACAAGAAAAAACCAATATTATGAAATTATTAAGAGTTCCATAATATTGCAACATTTAGCATATTTTTAAGTAAATTTTACATTAAATAATGACAAAACAAACAATTATTTCACTAATTGCAGCCATGAGCACAAATAGAGCAATTGGACTAAACAATGCTCTGCCGTGGAATCCGATTGCGGCTGACTGGGATAATTTGAAGGAAGTTACGGCAGGCAAAAAAATGATTATGGGGCGAAAAAGCTACGATAATCCGCACCGAATTTGGTCAGAAGTGGGCAATTATGTAATTACTCGACAAGCAGATTATGTAGCCGATGAAGGTTTTGAAGTAGCCAATAGTTTAGAAACTGCCTTTGAAAAATGCAAAAACGATGACGAAGTTTTTGTTTTAGGCGGTGAAGAAATTTTCCGTTTGGCGATTCCTTTTGCCGATAAAATTTATTTAACAATTGTTCACGAAGAATTTGAAGGCGATGCTTTTTTTCCTGAATTCAATGAAAACGAATTTGCTGTAACCGAACGCAAAGAGTTTTCGGCAGGGCAAAATACTCCTTACGATATTTCGATTTTAACATACTCCCGAAAATAATCCATCCTTCTTTTCTCAAAAATAATGATTTCATAGTTAATTGTTTTTCTATACTTTGAGGTCAAATTGATTGAAACCTACATGAAACCCCATAAACTTCTATTATTTAGCAGTTTTTTACTGCTTTTTTCCTGTAATCAAAGTAAATACGACCTCATCATCAAAAATGGGCTTATCTTCGATGGCAACGGAACAGCACCTATTTTAGCCGATATTGCCATAAAAAATGACACAATTGCTTTTATTGGCGACGTGAGTTTTTACTCCGATGCCAAAGAAGTAATTGATGCCAAAGGCATGGCGGTTGCCCCAGGTTTTGTAAATATGCTAAGTTGGAGTACCGAAAGCTTGATTGAAGATGGCCGTTCGATGGGCGAAATCACGCAGGGAATCACGCTCGAAGTCATGGGCGAAGGCGATTCGATGGGGCCAATCAGCGATGCGATGAAGGTTGATGCAAAAAAATCACAAGGAAATATTAAATACGATATTCCGTGGAATACGCTGGGCGAGTACCTTTCTTATTTAGAAAAACGTGGCGTTTCGACCAATGTAGCTTCGTTTGTGGGTGCATCGACCGTAAGAGCAATGGAACTGGGCTATGCTAACCGTCCACCAAAACCAGAAGAGTTGGCTCGCATGAAACAGCACGTAAAACTGGCCATGGAAGAAGGAGCAATGGGCGTGGCTTCGGCATTGATTTATACACCTGGAACATATTCCGACACGCACGAACTCATCGAGTTATCGAAAGTAGCTTCCGAATATGGAGGCACATACATTTCACATTTAAGAAGTGAAGGAAATCGCCTCGAAGAAGCTGTTAATGAGCTAATTACGATTGCAAAAGAAGCAAATATTCACGCCGAAATTTATCATTTAAAGGCCGCAGGCAAAAATAATTGGTATAAAACAGACAAAGTGATTAGCAAAATTGATAGTGCCAGAAAAGCAGGAATTAATATAACGGCCGATATGTACAACTACATTGCTGGAGCAACTGGGCTTGATGCCGCCATGCCACCGTGGGTGCAAGAGGGTGGCTTTGACCAATGGAGCAGAAGGCTGAAATCTGGCACAATCAGAGAGCAAGTCGGGCGAGAAATGAGTTCACCACAAAACGATTGGGAAAATTTATGCTTGGCAGCAGGGGCAGATAAAACACTTTTGATTGGTTTTAAACAAGATTCGCTCAGAAAGTATATTGGTAAAACTTTGGCCGAAGTGGCAACCATAAAAAAGAAAACTTGGTACGAAACCGCCATGGATTTAGTAGTTTCGGATGGTTCGAGAGTTGATGTAGTTTATTTTTTGATGAGCGAAGAAAATGTAAAAAAGCAGATACGATTACCTTACATGAGTTTCTGCTCAGATGCCGCTTCGATGAATCCTGCGGGCGTATTTTTAAAATCGAGCAGTCATCCAAGGGCTTACGGCAATTTTGCTCGACTTTTAGGAAAATATGTGCGTGAAGAAAAAGTCATTACACTCCAAGAAGCCATCAGAAAACTAACTTCATTGCCTTGCGACAACCTAAAAATTCAGAAACGTGGGCGTTTGGCAGTTGGTAATTATGCTGATATTGTGGTTTTCGACCCTGACAAAATTCAAGATAAAGCCACTTTCGAGCAACCGCATCAGCTTTCGGAAGGAATGCTGCACGTGCTTGTTAATGGCAAGCAAGTTGTGAAAAATGGGCAACATACTGGCATAAAATCGGGTAGATTTGTGAAAGGCCCAGGCTGGAAAAGTGAGTAAAACGAATGTTTTTTGCATAAAAAAGGTGAACCTGCAAACAGGCTCACCTTTTTTATATCTATCGCTCAGATTATTTACCAAACAATTTACTCCAAAAACCTTTGGCTTTTTGAGTAACTTCGGCTACTGTTTCGCTTGCTTCTGCGGCAATTTCTTGTGCCTTTGCTTTGGCTGCATCTACTGCTTCGGCTGCATCGGCTTTCAAATCTTCGATTTTTTCGGCTGCTTCGGCTTTCATTGCGTCAACATTTTCAGTTTTCATAAATTCTGTTGCTTTTGCTTTCAAATTATCAACCGTAGCTGATGCTTCGGCTGCAAATTCTTGAGCTTTTGCTTTCGCCGCTTCAACCACTTCGGCTGCATCTTCTTTCAAATCTGCCAATTTTTCGCTTGCACCTGCTGCCACTTCTTGAGCTTTTGCTTTCGCCGCTTCAACTGCTTCTGTTGCATCTTCTTTCAAATCTGCAATTTTTTCGGCCGCTTGTGCCTTTACTTCATTGATTTTTTCATCGCTCACAAGTTCCGATGCTTTCGCTTTCAAATCGTCGATTGCTTCGGTAGCTTCTGCTTTCAAATCTGTTAGTTTTTCAGTTGCGGCATTGGCTGCTTGTCCAGCCATTTCTGTTGCTTTATCAGTGATACTTTTTTCGTTCTCTGCCATAATAATTTTATGATTGAAGATAATACTTTTTAACTTTGGTGTAAAAATACAATTTTTGTTAGCACAAATAAAAACTAAACAACTGATATTTAAGCCATTGCGATGTTTTTTTATTATTAATCTTCGCAAAATACTATAATTTTTAATTTTTGGCCTTTATACAACTTTTACAACCACTTTTTCGTAATAATATAAAGGACAATCTGCTACCCATGATAAAAAAAATACATTTAGTTTTAGTATTCTTAGTTGTTTTAAGTCATACAACTTTTGCCCAGCGAACATTTACAATCAGTGGCTACGTGCGAGAAAAAGGCAGTCAAGAGCAACTTATCGGCGTAAACGTTTATGTGCCGAATAGCACTTTCGGAACAAGCAGTAATAACTACGGTTTTTATTCAATAACACTTACTGCCAACGATGCCGCTGTTTTAGTTTTTTCGTTTGTGGGTTACGAACGCATCGAAAAAACATTCGTTCTCAACAAAAATATCGAAATGAATATTGAGCTGGCTACTGCCAATCAGCTCAACGAAGTTGTGGTATCATCAAAACGCCAAGAAGAACGAGTAAGCGAATCAGTAGAAATGAGTAAAATTGATGTACCAATCAATCAAATCAAGAAAATACCCGCTTTTATGGGCGAAAAAGATGTTTTGAAGGTGCTTCAACTCATGCCTGGCGTGCAGAAAGGCTCGGAAGGACAATCAGGGATTTATGTGCGTGGCGGTGGCCCTGACCAAAACCTGATAATTTTGGATGATGCCGTGGTTTATAATGCCAGTCACCTTTTTGGGTTTTTCTCAGTTTTCAATGGCGATGCTCTCAAAAGCGTCGAACTCACCAAAGGTGGTTTTCCTGCTCGTTTCGGTGGCCGACTTTCATCGGTTATTGAAATGAATATGAAAGAAGGAAACAAAGAAAAACTGCATGGCGAAGGCGGAATTGGACTAATTTCTTCAAGATTAACCCTCGAAGGGCCAATCAAGACCAAAAAGCAAAAGACAACAAAATCTTCATTTATTGTTTCTGCCCGACGAACTTATCTTGATATTGTAGCGGCTCCGCTCATCAAGGCTTCGCAAAAAAATGCCGTTGAGCAAACCACGGGCGGTTATTATTTTTATGATTTAAACGCCAAAGTCAATTATGATTTTGGGCAAAAAGATAAACTTTATTTGAGTGGTTATTTTGGAAAAGATAAATTTAGCACAAATACTGTTAGTCCCGAAAATACTTCATCGAATGGACTGAATTGGGGCAACGAAACTGCTACTTTGCGTTGGAATCACTTATTTTCACAGAAACTTTTCGGCAATTTATCGCTCATTTATAGCCGTTATCGCTTCAATATCAATTCGGTAGTTAATTCTCTTGACCTTAACACCAATACCAATTCTACTTATAATTTAGATTATCAGTCGGGTATTCGAGATTATGCCATCAAATACGATTTCGATTTTTTTCCAGCCCCAAAACACGCCCTAAAATTTGGTGTTCAGTCAACTTTTCATCGGTTTACGCCGAGTGCCGTTGTGCTGCAAGACTCAGATATTAGCCGTTTTGAGAACAGAATTGATAATATCGACGTCGTAGAATCGGGAATTTATGCCGAAGATGTTTGGCAAGCAAGCAGCCGACTAAAAATGAATGCAGGCCTCCGAATCAGCAATTATCAAGTTTCGGGAACAAGTTATGTGCGTCCAGAGCCACGTTTGGCAGTTGCTTACAAACTAACAAACGATTTAGCATTTAAGGCTTCCTACGCTTTGATGAACCAATATGTACATTTGCTTACAAATACGGGCATTGGTTTGCCAACCGACCTTTGGGTGCCAAGCACCGATAGAGTTGCCCCGCAACAATCGCAACAAGTGGCGGCGGGTTTTGCTAAAGATTTTGACAAAAAAGGCTTAACGCTGACCATTGAAGGCTATTATAAAAAGATGAATAACCTCATTAATTATAAAGAAGGAGCGAGTTTTTTACTCCTAAACGACCCAACTTCAAATAACCGAGTGCGTTGGGAAGATAACGTTACGACGGGACAAGGCTGGTCTTATGGAGCAGAATTTTTATTGCAGAAAAAAGTCGGAAAGTTTTCGGGTTGGGCAGGCTACACACTTTCGTGGACAAAATGGCAATTTGATGAATTGAATTTTGGTAAAGAGTTTTTTCCTCGCTACGACCGCCGAAACGATATTTCATTGGTCGGAATTTATGACATAAAACCAAACATTACGGTTTCGGCCGTTTGGGTTTTCGGAACTGGAAATGCTCTAACTTTACCACTTTCGAGGTATAATGGTTATAGCAATTTCAATACTCGTTTCGGGGCAAGGAATGCTGTTGATGATTCTAACACACCAGTGAGTCCGCTTTTTGCAGGGCGAGCAGTGCAGGAATATGGCGAGAAAAATACTTTCCGAGCCGAGCCGTATCATCGACTTGATTTGGGGGTTCAATTCAGTAAAAAGAAACGCCGACACGAACGCACTTGGGAAATTAGCATCTATAATGCGTATAATAGAAAGAATCCTTTTTTCTACCAACTCAACACCAAAACTGATGCTAATAATCAGACTATCAATATTTTACAACGATATTCTATATTCCCTGTTATTCCGTCGTTTAGTTATAATTTTAAGTTTTAAACACCCCCCGCCCCTAAAGGGGAGTTAAAAAAATATGAAAAAAATTAATATTATTTTCAAATCAATAAATCTTCAAAACTTCAAATTGTCTGTTATTTTATTGATATTCAGCCAGTTTTTTCTGTTTTCGTGTGAAAGTTTGATTAAGGAAATTGACCCTTCTTTTTTGCCCGAAACCGATTCTAAACTCGTAGTGGCGTGTTTTATTTCGCCACAAGATAC
This sequence comes from Emticicia sp., assembly GCA_046291385.1. Taxonomy (GTDB): domain Bacteria; phylum Bacteroidota; class Bacteroidia; order Cytophagales; family Spirosomataceae; genus Emticicia. The sequence goes on from JBKBSS010000007.1 coordinate 17,492, forward strand.
AGTTTTGGCCGCCAAAGTAACCGAAACGAAACTACTTATCGGCACAACTGGTGATATTAGAGATGACATTACAAACGCAAGCGTCAGTTTATCGGATGGAAGCAAAACAATTCAACTGATTTATAATGCGAAGTTGGGTTATTACCGTGCTTTGCCTTCAGAATTACCGATTTTAGTAGGAAAAACTTATAAGATTACGGTAAATACACCCGATGGGCGACAAGTAAATGCCTCAACGACAGTCCCGAATAATGTTGCGATAAAAGAAGTAAAAATAGACTCGACAACGGTCAATGATTTTCAGCAAGGAAATAGAGTTACAAATACAGAATATGATGTAAAAGTAATTTGGCAAGATAAAGCGGGCGAAACAAATTATTATCGGGCTATCAGTGAATTTATCTTTTTATACAGAATTGTGGACTCAATAAATAAAAAAGTGATTAATGTTCCAGTTTCTGCAATTGTTGATTTACGAACAATTGATGATAAAGATACTGATGGACAACTCCTTTCTTTAAATAGGACTTACCTACCGACCAATATTGGAGGAAACATACAAGGACAAGATTCCAACTTAAAAACAAAATTAGATAAAATAAAAGTTGGCTTGTTTCAGACCGATATTCACTACTATAATTATCATACTTCGCTCCGCCGACAACGAGAAAACAATAACCCATTTGCTGAGCCTGTGCTACTTTATACCAACATCAATGGTGGATTTGGTTGTTTTGGTGCTTATAATGCTACTTGGCAAGAGTTTAAGGAGAAATGAAAGTGCCTATAAAACAGTCTTGTCGTCTATTTGTTGTTGAATACATACAATATTTAAAATAATTAAAAAAGCATTTATCATTCACCATCAAGCACCAACAATTAGCTCAAAACTGCTTCAAATAGCTAATTTTTGCAATCACATGGTTTTCTTTTTCGTAACGAATATCGCTTGGCTCGCTTATATTATTGAACCCTCGGCGATTAAAAACTACATAAATATACGATAAGGGCTGGTATTCCCACGATAAACGAATATTATAATTTTTAGAATTATTCTCCGAATTTTGCTGATAAAACCCAATCAATTGTACTCTCGGATTTAGAGCAAAACGCCCTTCGATGGAATATAAATCAACGTTTACTTTATCTATTCCCGTGCCAACGCCCTTAAAACCATTGCGATTATAACGCCCCACGACCGAAACGTGCGGAATCGGTGCAAATTGTAGTTTAATATCCGTCGAGTTTAGTTTTCCATCAAAATACGTTCCCCAACTGTGGTCAATTAATACATTAATGATTTTGGAAGGGTCGGAACTGGTGAAAATTTGGTGACGCACATAATTATATTCTCCCACAGGAATCGACACGCCAAGTGGCTCGAAAGGTTCGGTCAAACGCTGAAAAGTGGGATTAACCAAATATCCAAAAAAGCCACCATTCTGAAAGTTAAACCAAATAGGATTGATATTTATTTGGCGTTCAATCAACTGTCCCGTTGAGGCTTGGTGATAAAACTCCGTCATGATTCCTGGCTCAAATGCACGAATATATTTTTTTGGCAACCATTTTCCACGGTTATAAACAAAAATACCTGGCGTTGTACCAATCACATCGGTTCGAGAAACAAAACCCAATTCGGGGTTAAAACCTTTAGTTACGACCGATTGTGTCCACCAAACTTTAAACTGATTATTGGTGAAAAAATACTGAGCCATTCCCGAAAAACCTTGTTGACCAGTATTCGTTGTTTTTGAGTAAGTAGCCATTGTATTGACTGAATGCGACTGATTTAAACGAAAAAAGCCATCAACCGTGCCGACAATATTTGAGCCATCGGGGCGATTTTTCACCGTTACGAGTCCCCCGACACGGCTTTGCTCGCCAAAGTTTTCAGAAAAACGACCTACAAAAAAGTTGGTTGCAGGCGTTTCCCCTACCCCACGCTGACGCATGGCAATTACACCAAAATTTCGCTTTAATGAACGATACACAAAACGCCCACCTGCATCAATCGGAATCGGATTTCCGAAATCATCCAAGCCAATTCTTCTACTAAAAAATGGTTGTACACGCATCGTTCCGCCCGAAAAATCATCATTTGGCCCAACACCCACACCAAAAAGTGAAGCATTTTCGAGGAAAAACTGCCTTCTTTCAGGAAAAAACACCGAAAAACGAGTTACATTATTTACTTGGCGGTCGGCATCAGCTTGAGCAAAATCAGTATTGGTCGTAAGGTCCAAAACAGCATTTGAGTTAATCGCCCATTTTAGTTCTCCGCCCAATTTAAAATTTGTTTCGGTCGGTTTTGGCACTTTCTGACCACTATATTGGTCATAAGAAGTCAAGAAATAAGGTTGAATTCTGATATTAGGCGATGGCGGCGGCGGTTGAAGATTTTTCAATTCGCCCGCATAAGTCATACGTAAATTAGAAAAAATACGAGGATACGGCGAAAAAGCCGACTGCTCATTGGTGAGTCTTCTGCTACGAAAAACATTAAAACCCCAAGTTTGCGTAGTATCGGCGGTTTTCGGATAGCGTAAAGTTTGCCACGGAATCGCCATTTCGGCCACCCAACCCGAATCGGTGCGAGAAGTACGTACACGCCAAAGTCCGTCCCAATCTACGTCGTAGTAAAGGTCATCAAACGAAAGTAAATCACGCTGCACGCCATACGGATTTGTTACCAAAACCATCGCATTGCGTTTATCACGGAAACCATCAAACGACAAAGCCACCATATCATGCTGACGAAAACTAAAATCTCGCTTAAAATCAGTAGCACGAATAGCTTTTTTCCCCAGAGAATCTTTAGAAAAAATGCCAAAATATAAATATTGCTTATTGTAAAGAACCTTTACTTCGGTATCTTGCGTAGGTTTTTTGCCTTGAAATGGCTCAATTTGAATAAAACCCGATGTTGGTTTTGCTTTTCGCCATTCGGCATCGTTCATTACTCCATCAATGCGAAGCGAAGAATTAATCTGCGTTGCTTCGATTTTCTTTTTGACAGAATCTGGTTCAAAAATACTGGCATCTTGGGCAAAAGTTATGGACGTTGTAGCAACTAAAAGTAATAGTAGTTTTTTTATCATTTGTGGTAAGCTTTTCCACAACAAAACTAATTAAAAAAATTTAATATGAATTTTATTGTTGTGTCAAATGTTTCTTTCCCAAGCAATTTTATAATTTTGCAAGCCGTTTGAAGATTTAAAATCTAAATCATCACTCGGGCTACCCAGTCGTAAATCAAAAATCGTAAATCGTAAATCAAAACAGATGTTAGTCAATATATTCAAATCAAAAATTCACCGAGTAAAAGTCACTCAAGCCGAGCTCAACTACGTAGGAAGCATCACCATCGACGAAGATTTGCTCGATGCCGCAGGAATCATGGAAAATGAGCGAGTACAAGTTGTAAACAACAATAATGGTGAGCGTTTGGAAACCTACGCCATCAAAGGCAAACGTGGTTCGGGCATTATTTGTCTCAACGGAGCGGCCGCTCGCAAAGCCGAAGTGGGCGACATCGTGATTATTATTTCGTACGGCTGGATGACCCAAGAAGAAGCAAAAGCCCACAAACCAATGATTGTTTTTCCTGACGAAAACAACCAAGTAGTGAAGTAGCACAATTTTCTAAATTGTGCCGAGTAATCTTATTCGTCATAAATGCTCAGTAAAAGCGACGGCTTACAAAGCTGTCCTACACTCAATAATGAAAAAAACACTCCAGTACCTTATATCTTTAACAGTGGCTGCCGTTTTAGTGTGGTTTACGTTTAAAGACATCGACCTAAATACCCTTTGGGAAAAGATAAAACAAGCCGATTATCGCTGGGTAGCACTTTCAGCCATGATGGCATTGGTGGCACATTGGAGTCGGGCGTATCGTTGGGTTTTGATGCTCGAACCGATGGGTTATAAACCTTCAGTTTTTCGTACAACACTGGCGGTTTTGGTTGGTTATGGAGCAAATTTAATTTTTCCAAGAGCGGGCGAAGTTGCTCGCTGTGGAACATTGAATAAATTGGAGGATATTCCGTTTGAAAAATCATTTGGGGCAGTAATCGCCGAGCGTTTGATTGATGTTTTAGTGCTTTTGTTGTTGATTTTCTTGAATTTTATTCTCGAATTCGACCGACTGAAAGATGTTTTCTTTAATTTCTTTGGCGAAAAATTTAAAAATCCATTGCTACTTGGCGGCTATGCTTTAGTTGGAATTGGTTTACTTGTAACGACTTACTTTTTAATTAAGAAAAACCAAGATAAAATAGCACAAAACGCTCTTTATCAGAAAGTTGCTAAAATAATTGGAGGTTTTGCGAGTGGTTTTATGAGTGTCCGAAATCTCAAAAATCCTTCGGCATTTATCTTTCATACAATTCTGATTTGGACAATGTATTTCGTAATGACTTACGTTCTTTGCTTTGCATTGCCCGAAACTGCCAATCTTTCGCCATTAGCTGCACTTTCTATTTTTGTGATGGGTTCAATCGGCATGGCAGCACCAACGCAAGGCGGTATTGGCAGTTATCACTTTTTAGTAGGAAGTATTGTTGTACTTTACGGACTTTCGGAGCAAGACGGCATCACACTCGCTACATTCCTTCATGCCATGCAGGGAATGGTTTTTGTAGCAGTTTTTGGTATTATTGCTTTTTTATTGACACTGGTTTTACCAAAAAGAGGAGTTAGAAATTAGGTTTTAGGACTTAGTAAATCATAATTTTCTAAACCCAAATAATTCCTAAAACCTATCACCTACTTCCTAGTACCTAAAAAAATGACCGAATCAAAAATATTAAGTCTAACAGAAGCCAAACAACAAATCGAGCAGTGGCAATCTGAAGGTAATAAAATCGTTTTTACTAACGGATGCTTCGATATTGTGCATCTTGGCCACATTGATTACCTCGAAAAAGCCCGAAATTTAGGCGATAAACTGGTTCTCGGCTTAAATACCGATGCTTCGGTTAGGCGTTTGAAAGGCGAAAGTCGCCCAGTAATCAACGAATACGCACGTTCACGGATGATGGCAACGATGAGTTTTATTGATGCTGTCATTTTGTTCGATGAACCAACGCCAAAAGAGCTAATCGAGACACTTTGTCCGAATATTTTGGTCAAAGGCGATGATTATACGGTCGAGAATATCGTTGGTGCAGATTTTGTGATAGCCAATGGAGGCGAAGTAAAAACCATTTCATTGGTAAAAGGTTATTCAACAAGCTCAATTATTCAGAAAATAAAAGAGAGTTATTAGTCGATAGTCCACTGACGACAGACAACAGATTCTCAACTAAAAAAAACAAAAACTATGATTTTCATTATCAGTATTGTCTTTATGCTTCTCGGATTGTTGGTATCAAGACGTTTGAAAAGTAAATTTGAAAAATATTCTCAGATACGTTTGGGCAACGGCATGACGGGAGCCGAAATTGCCCAACGAATGCTGCACGACAACGGCATTTATGATGTAAGAATCATTCAAGTAGAAGGTCAATTAACTGACCACTACGACCCGATGAGCAAAACGGTGAATCTCAGTTACGATGTTTACACAGGTTCAAGTGCCGCTTCGGCAGCAGTAGCCGCTCACGAATGCGGACACGCCGTGCAACATGCTATGGCTTATGCACCATTAAAAATGCGTTCGTCGCTCGTGCCGATTGTTAATATTGCCACCAAAGGGATGAATCTATTTTACATGTTTGGATTTATGTTCATGGGTTATATTTTCTCACGCAATACGCCAATGGCTCAATCTGTTTTGTTGGCTTTAATATTGGCCAATGCCGCCATTGCATTGTTTTCGCTTATTACATTGCCAGTAGAATATGATGCAAGTAACCGTGCCTTAAAATGGATGGAAACCAAAGCTATCGTAACCAATGGCGAACACGATATGGCCAAAGATGCTCTCAAATGGGCAGCCTTGACTTACGTTGTAGCAGCCGCAGGTGCAGTAGCCAACTTACTTTATTATTTAAGTATGTTTTTGGGAAGACGAGATTAACTTTTTAGCCCAAAGAATAGATAAAAACCACGAATTTAACAATCACTTTTTGTTGAATTCGTGGTTTTTGTTGTATATTCGTATTACAGCGTAGAGCAATTTTTCAAAATCACAATTTAGAAAATTGTGTTACAAAATCATTCAAAATTATCATATGAATTTCAACAACATTTCTCAATTCAATTTTCCCACAAAAATCCGATTTGGTGCGGGTGTAGTTGCTGAACTTCCTGCTTATCTGAAAGACAATAACCTTTCAAGACCTTTGGTCGTGACCGACCCAAATGTGGCCAATTTGCCATTTTTCAAGCAAATTGTTCAAGATTTATCATCTAAAGGTATCAGCGTTGAGGTTTTTAGCGATATTCATAAAAACCCAGTAAAATCAGATGTTTATAAAGGCGATGAAGCTTATTATGGCACAGAACGAGATAGTATCATCGGCATCGGTGGCGGTGCGGCGATTGATGTGGCGAGAGCTATTTTATTGAGAATCAATCACCGAGAAGATTTATTCAAATACGACGATTTGATTGGCGGCGATATTTACGTAACGAACGATGTTCCGCATTTTATAACCATTCCGACAACCGCAGGAACGGGCAGCGAAGTTGGCAGAAGTGCCATCATTGCAGACGATGAAACGCATCAGAAAAAAATACTTTTCTCGCCAAAACTTCTTGCCAAAATCATCTTTGCCGACCCATTACTCACGATGGACTTACCGCCATTTATCACCGCCGCTACGGGCATGGACGCACTCACGCACAACATGGAGGCTTTTGTGGCCAAAAACTGGCATCCAATGTGTGATGGTATCGCTTTAGAAGGAATCGCTCTGATACATGAATCTTTAGAAATAGCAGTAAACAAACCCAATTTAGAATCCCGTAGCAAAATGTTGATTGCTTCATTGATGGGTGCGGTTGCATTTCAGAAAGGTTTGGGTGTAGTGCATTCATTGGCTCATCCGCTTTCGTCGTTGCTTGATACGCATCACGGTTTGGCCAATGCCGTAAACATTCCGTACGGAATGAAGTTTAATATTGCAGGTTTTGAAGATAAATTCCGCCGAATTGCTCGCACACTTGATTTGAAAGATGAATCGGGCGAAGCAGTTGTGCAGTATTTATTTGAGCTAAACTCAAAGATAAATATTCCGCACCGCTTGCGAGATATTGGTGTAAAATCGGAACACGTCGAAACGCTGGCCGATTTAGCAATTGCTGATTTTGCTCACCCAAATAACCCAAAACCTGTTTCAAGAGAGGATTTTAAGAATTTGTATTTGGAAGCTCTTTAATCAACTCGAAAGTACTTTTTCTATTAATTAATGAATTTGC
>JBKBSS010000080.1:0-11765 GCA_046291385.1 Emticicia sp.
TGCATTAAAACATAGTTTTATTGAATAATTTGCCTAAAATGTGAGCGAAACTGGTACTGAGGAGGCGTAATGGTATCAGATTCTGATATTACGGAAGAGTATAAATTTTGCTTGATTAAAAGCAACTGTAAGTATATCGTCAAGGCAAGCCGTTAGCTTTTTAAATGCCGCAGTTTGGTTAATAAATGTAAACTGATTGTAAGCAAGGTCGAGTGAGCCACCGAAAGTTTCTAAATCAGATTCGTGTTCAGAATCTTCTTCGACGTTTTCTTCTATTTTTTCGGTGGAAAAATAAGTTTGTGATTTGTTATCAGATGAATTGTCGGAAGGAGATGCCGACCAATAAGCAGATTGAGCGTTGTCAAGATTTTTTTGCTCATAGTTGTTCGAAAACGTATTGAAACTCAATACATTCAGCACGAACCATAATATTGGCAAAAACATTTTCATGCGTTAGGGTAAATTACTTTATTGCGTCAAATGTAACAAAATGGCTTTTTATGAAACAAGCCTTTATTCATAAAAAATTAAAAAAGGTGATTTATTCTTAGAAAAAGGAAATAAAATATTTGAAAAGTTACTTAGTTAAAGTTTAAAACAAAAAAGCCGTGACTCGAAAACCACGGCTCAAGGACAAAAAAGGGTCACTCAATTATAGCTAAAAGCAACTGGCAAAATATACATCTGCTTCGCTGGACGATTATGATGTTTGGCAGGTAGCCATTTTGGCATTGCATTGACCATTTTTAAGACTGAATTATCGAAAGCTGTTCCCAAAGATTCTTCAATTTTGGGGTTCGTAATCGAGCCGTCTTCATTTACCCAAAAACTAACTATTACCTTACCCGCAGTTTTGGTAGATACTGCTTCGGCTGGATATTGCAAGTTTTTTTTGAGATATTCGCTCATCAAAAGTTGTCCGCCATTAAAAATTGGCAGCAAACGTTCACCCGATGATTTGTTGATTAGGTCGGTGCCGTCTTCGTTCCAATACTCTTCTTTTACTCTATTTCCGTTTTCATATACTTCCAAACTACTCATTTGCCCATTCGGAAAATAGAATTTCCATTCACCAGTTGGGTTATTTTCTTGATAAACTCCTTCATTGTCAATTATACCATTTGGACGATAAAACTTGAATCTACCCGAACGTATTTCTAATTTTTTATCTAAAAATGTTCCTTCCATTCTCAAAAAACCATTCGCATAAAATTCAGAAATATCCCATAAACCTTTAGTGTTTTTCTTTAAAATTTGAATAAATTTTGCTTCATCAAGCGATTTTACTTCTTCACGATTGATGTTGAAATATTTTTTTGTTATGTCGTTAGAACTCAAATCAATTTGCGAACTTGCTACTTCCGAGGCTTGGGCATATACGGCTGAATTTTCTGATGTTTGGGTTTGAGCAAAAATTGATAAGCTAAAACTCAATGCAATGGCAGAGGTAAAAACCTTTTTCATGTGTAATTAATCTTTTGGGGTTTGTGTTAAGCACATAAATTCTTAGATAAAAGAATTTATGGGATACACTTCGTATCTGTTCAGTAACTTTTCAAAAACTATGCCAAAATTAGCTTCAAGGTTTTTACTTTAAAGCATCAAGTAGTAATTAAGAAATATTGGAGTAAGGAAGCTTACAGTATTAGTAAGTAACTGATAGTCAGTGTATTATGGCTCTGTAAGCTGTCAGTATTTGTAGTGTACTGGGGGATAATTAGGCACAAATAATTATTTTCTGATTGAAATCGTAATCGGCATAGTATATTTTGCTCTAATAAGGCGATTGTGCGATTTTGCGGGAATCCACTTTGGCATTTGGTCAATAACCTTAAATGCGGCTTCATCCAATACTTGATTGAGCGAAAGTTCGATTTTTGGATTTGTCAGCGAACCATCGGGTTCTACGAAAAAACCTACTGCCATTTTTCCTGTGACTTTATTTTTTATGATTTCTTCGGGAAGTTCGATTACTTTTTGCACAAACTTATCCATTTCAGCCACTCCTCCTGGAAAACTTGGTTTTTCACGTACAGCGGCCGTTATATCTGTTAGTTTGCTACCATCTTCATTGAAGTATTCGGCATCAACTAAAAGGCCATCTTCGTAAATTTCCTGTCCGCTTATTTTGCCATTTCTGTGATAATAGTACCAATTACCAATTTGAACATCATTTTTATACATTCCTTCATTATCAATCAAAATTCCATCGGGAGCGTACAAACGATACGGGCCATTTTTTATATCATAAGCGGTATTGGTCACGTAAAGCTCCATTGAAGGGCGGTTGTTGATACGGTATTCGCATACTTGGTAGTGTTTCTCAGCTACTTGCTTAAATTCTCGGTAGAAAGCAGCATCTTGAGGTGTTTTTACCTCTTTCCGATTGGTTGAATAATACTTAGTGATGACTTGCTCGGTGTTTGGAACGTTTTTCTTTGTATTTCCACCAATGATAAGTGTAGAAACAGGCAATTGTGATGTTGGGTTTTGCCCACGGGCATAGGAATAACTCAACAGTACGCCTGAGAGGACGACTAAAGTTAGTTTTTTCATTCTTTTATATGGGGTATGTGTTCACTTCAAGTTTACAAATGTAAATGAAAGTTTTTGTATTTTCAAAATAATTTGAAAGCTTTTTGATGATATATTTCGACTTAATCGTAGAATATTTGAAAAATAAATATTTGCCGAATACAAAAAAACACTGTGTCAGAAAACACAGTGTTTTTAGTTTGAATTGCCGACTTTATTTGCAATTACTCAATGTTTACCTTTTAATAACTCAGGAAATTGAGCCTTCATGCGTTCCAATCTCGGAATCGAAACATTCTGAACGTAAGGGTTTTCGGGGTGGCTTCGCTCATAATCTTGGTGATAACCTTCAGCTTTCCAGAAAATTTTGAATGGTACAATTTCTACCGCAATCGGCCTTTTGTATTTGCCCGACGCATCAAGTTGTTTTTTATAATTTTCGGCAGCAACTTTTTCGGTTTCATTCTGATAAAAAATAATCGAACGATACGAATCGCCTTTATCTGGGCCTTGACCTTTTACTTGCGTTGGGTCTTGCGAGGCAAAATAGACTTTTAAAAGTGTTTCGTAAGAAATGATTTTTGGGTCATAAATTACTTCAACCGACTCGGCATGACCTGTGAGTTCGGTGTTTACATCTTCGTAAGTTGGTTTTTGGGTATGTCCACCGCTGTATCCCGAAACGGCTTCTTTAACGCCTTTTAGGCTTTCAAAAATAGCTTCTACGCACCAAAAGCAGCCCGATGCAAAATAAGCTTTTTCGGTTGGGCCGTAAACTGTTTTATCAACCACTTCTTCGGTTGGTTTGGTAGTTGTGCTACACGATAATATGAAAATAAAAACGCTCAACGTAAGGCTGGCAACAAATGTTTTTCTCATAGCTTTTCTGATTGATTTTGATTAAAAAAAGCGTGTCAGGCTTGGGCTTGACACGCTCAAATATATAAACGCTGAAACTGATAGTTTGGTTTTAAGAACAATTTTCAAAATTGTTCTACTCTATTTCCAAGACCTTAAATTCAGTACGGCGATTGGTTTGGTGTTCTTCTTCGGTTTTGGCATTTTTTATAATCAATTCTCGTTCACCGTAGCCTTTGGCCGAAAGTCGTTCACGAGCAATGCCTTTTGATACAATATAATTAATGGCCGATTCGGCACGTTTTTGTGACAAACGAAGGTTATAAATATCGGTATCACGGGCATCGGTATGCGAACCTAATTCAATCTTAATCTGTTGATTGTCGCTTAAAGTTTGCACTAATTTGTCAAGTTCGAGAGCGGCATCTGGACGTATATCCCACTTGTTCAAATCATAATAAATATTATCAACTCTAAATGTTTTTCCGACAAAAACAGGCTCTAAGTTGAGTGAAGTATAGAAAGTTGTATCGGTTACAGGTTTCTTCAAAAGTGATTGCGGAATCTCACGACCCGTCATTGAAAACTCTTCACGATTGGTTAAGAAATTTGGCTTTTTCGACATCACCAAATAATTACCATCAACTTTTAATTTGATTGGGCCAAATTTGCCATCTTTTCCTGTTGTCAATTCCGTAACAACTTCGTTTTCATTGTCAGTATCAACAATTCTAACTCGTGCCGAATCGAGCGGAACAAAACCATTTGCGGCATTTTTTGTGGTAATTGTTCCGACTAAATAATAATTAACTGTTTTAATTTCCAATGCTTTGCTGGTGCTATCTGGATTGCCAGTTTTAGGCGAAAGCAACGGGTTTTTTGATGGGTCATCGTTATCGGCTAAGTCTGGTTTTTTCGGAGCTTCGTAATAATAAATATCGTCATCTCCCGAGCCACCCGAACGGTTCGATGAGAAAAATACATCGCCACGTTTGCTCATCACTAAACCAAAATCATCCATGTTAGAGTTATACGGAATTCCCATATTCTCGACCGTAATTTTTCCTCCCGCACGAACGGCCAAGAAAAGGTCAAGTTTTCCAAGTCCTGGGTGGCCATCCGATGCAAAATAAAGTTTTCCATCTTCGGCAACGTACGGAAACATTTCGTCGCCCGCCGTATTGATTTCTTTTCCCAAATTGGCAGGATTTCCGAAACGCCCCGAAGCATCCATGTTTACTCGATAAATATCAAGTCCACCAAAACCACCAGGGCGATTTGATGCAAAATAAATTGTTTTTGCATCACGTGAAAAAGCAGGGCTTCCGTCCCAACTGGCTGAATCTGAGGCACTTACGTAGCGAGGTTCTGTCCAACCGCTACCATCAACGTAGCGTGAAATATACAAATCCATATCGGGTGAAAGGTCTCGGCGTTTGCCTGTATTTCCACGAGAATAAATCATTGTTTTGCCATCGGGCGAAAAAGTTGGCGTTCCTTCGTTGCGTTCTTCATCAAAAACAGCATCACTGAATTTCTCAATTTTGCTCATTTCGGCAATCGTTTTGTCGATTTTTACTTTGTAAAGTCCGACGTACGGCAAGCCATTGGCATAAATTTTATTTTTGCGAGAAGCGGTAAAAATCAATTCATCGCCCAAAACCATTGGAGCAAATTCTGAGCCTTTTGTGTTGAGTTGCGAAAGGTTTTTGAACTCTACAACGCTTTGTTTTTTCTTGATTTCGTCAATCGTTTTGAGCGTATTTACTTCACGATAAGCCTTTTCGTTATAAGCCTTTACGGTACTTTTTGAATCAATAAATTGTTGTAATTCCTTCAAAGCTAAATCATAATTTCCTGCGGCTTTCAACGCAAAAGCATAGTGAAAATGAGCTTCTGGATTAGTGAGTTTTGCCTCAAAAGCTTTCTGATAAAACGGCACGGCTTCCACCCAACGATTCGATAAACGGTAAGATTCGGCAATTTTGTGATAAAGATTAGCTTTCTCGCTTTCGGCAATATTTACTACCTTCGTTAAATCTTTAATGGCCAATTCGTACTGACCTTTATCGAAGCTCGAAAGTCCACGTTTATAGGTTTGAATTTGTCCAAAAGCCGAATTTGTAAGCACCAAAAGGGCAATAATATGAAGTATTCTTTTCATGTTTTACGGGTTGTTTCATGGAAGGCTTCGCTTGAAGTGAAGCCTTCCATAGAAATTTGATATTTCGACTCAATTTATGAGTTTAACCTAATCAATCAAACGATTTTTTCAAAGAATTGTTGTGTAATTTATAAATGCTTCAAAATATGTCTTTTATTGTTTCCGAAATTACGATTTACCCCATAAAATCACTGGGCGGAATTAGCCTCCAAGAAGCCATCGTTGAGGAACGTGGACTGCAATATGACCGCCGCTGGGTGCTTGCCGACGAAAATAATGTTTTTATTACGCAACGCCAAAACGAACAAATGGCTTTGATTGATGTGGCTATTACAGAAGATGGTTTGCGAGTTTATCATCGCTTGAAACGAATAGCACCTTTGCAAATTCCGTTCATGCCGCAGACGGTTGCGGGCGGCGTTCCGCACCAACAACAAATTACGATTTGGGATGATATTGTGCGAGGAATTCGAGTAAGCGATGAGGCCGATGCGTGGTTTTCGGCAGTTTTGGGCAAAAAATGTAGTTTGTTTTACCAACCCGATGATTCGGTGAGGTTGACTGACCCAAAATATTCAATCACGAAAGAAGAACATACAAGTTTTGCCGATGGCTATCCGATTTTGGTGATTGGACAAGCAAGCCTTGATGAACTGAATTCCAAACTCGAAGAACCAGTTTCGATGAAGCGTTTTAGACCGAATCTTGTTTTTACGGGTGGAGAGGCCCACGTAGAAGATTCTTGGAAATATTTTACTATTGGCGAAGCAAAATTGGTAGGAGTAAAGCCCTGTGCAAGATGCGTGCTGACAACGATTAACCCCGAAACGGCCGAGAAAGGAAAAGAGCCGCTCAAAACGCTCACACAATATCGAAATGTGAACAATAAAATTTTATTTGGGCAAAATTTGTTGGTTGTGGAAACAGGAAAGATTTCGGTAGGGGATGAGATAGAATTTTGATTTTAAGGGCTTTTGATTAAATTTGATAAAACAATAAAGTTATGCAAACGTATTCTGTCGAAATTTTAAATCCGAAAGCCTTTAAATTGTTGAAAGATTTGGCTGATTTAGAACTAATTACTTTAAAAAAAGAGAAGAGTATACAAAAAAATGTAACTGATTTTCAGCAAATACTTCTGAATGGACCTACTTGGAATGAAGAGGAATATCAAGAATATTTGAAAAACCGAGAGGCTATTAATTTAATTGGTGAAATATGATTTTGGTGGATACTTCGATTTTGATTGATTATTTTCGTAAACAGAATAAAGAAAAAACGATACTTTATCAACTGTTTTCTGAAAATGAAGATTTGGCAATTTCGGTCATTACCAAATATGAATTGATGCTTGGAAGTAACCCTCAGCAAGATTTGTTTTGGATAGCATTGCTTCAAAAAGTGAATGTTATTTCTTTAGATGAATCAATAATTGATGAAACTGTAAGGATTAAAAAGGAACTTAAAACCAAAAATCAAGAAATCGGTTTGGCGGATATGCTAATTGCAGCTACTGCAAAATTTCATCAATTCAAATTAGCTACCCTGAATATTAATCATTTTAAAAGGGTAAATCAGTTGCAGATACTTGAGATTTAGGTATGAAAGAAAGTAGAACAGTGTTCTTAAAAACATTGCATTATTTAAGTCTTGATGTGGTGCTGGGAGCGGTGACAAGCAGTTGGATGTTTTGGAAAACACCCGATGGAAATGGTGCGGTAAATCTGCCTTCAATATTAATTTTGGGAATCTGCACTTGGATTATTTATATACTCGACCGCCTACTTGATAACTTAAAGTCAGAGCCAGAAGATGCTCGACACCAATTTCATTTTCAGCATCAATATTATCTGCAAGTAGGCATCATCATTCTGTTTTTTATTGCGACCATTTTAGTTTTTTTCTTGCCCCGAAATGTCATCTATTTTGGTGTTGCTCTCTCGGTTTTGATTCTGATTTACTTTTATATTTTACAAAAAAAATCAAAATCGGCTAATTACCAGTATTTTAAAGAAATTTTCACTTCGGTAGTTTATAGTATTTGCGTAGTAGGAAGTGCTTTTAGTACGAAATCTAATCTTGATTGGCAAGCCTATTTGGCTGGATTTATTTTCTTTTTATTGGTGCATCAGAGTATCTTGATTTTTTCGTTTTATGAATCACAAGCCTATCCAGAAACAAAAAATCTCGCCAAGAAACTTGGCAAGACCAATTGTACTTATTTAATATTGGGAGTTTTGGCTATTTCGGTTATCTGCATTTTTTTTGCCGATAATTTATTTCTCCAAAAAGTGTTTTTTGTCGAAATTTTAATGGCTTTCTGCTCGGTTTTGATATATTTCTTTCACGCAAAATTGGCAAAAAATGAGCGTTACCGTTGGCTTGGCGAAATGGTGTTTTGGCTGCCTTTAGTGCTTATTTTCTTTTAAGTCTATCTTCGATTTTCTTTGATTTTACCTCAATTTTAGCTTCTTCTTCTTTCTTTTCTTTCATAATTCTAAGCCCACGGCGGTAGGTATAATAGAAAAATCCAGCTATGGCAAACATCAAAAAGAAATAGCTGTCTTTGAGCGGAACGCTTTTATAAAGTGCTTGGTCAACAAACATGGTCAAGAATGCCAAGCTTGCAAAAAGTATGATTGATTCGATGAGTTTCATGGTAATAGTTTTTTTAAATTAATTTTCCGATAACTTTAAATTTCTCAAAAACGGCTTCATTATGCGGTGCATCGGCCAGCTCTTCGGTTAAATCTTGCCCCGCCCAATGTTCGTAATGTTTGCCATTTCGCCATAATCTTGAGTTGCCAACGTCGTAAATTTGTCCTTTGTACGCCACCCAAATGTCATCTTTATCTTGACCATTTCGGAGGGCGAGTTGGTTTTTGGTATATTCTTTCACGGTGCCGATTATGTCTTTTTCACAGCAAAATTGGCACTAAATCTGTCGTGATGCAAAATTTTTATTTTTAAATTCACCACTAAGGGACTTGTATTCGCTAAGAAAATATCTCAAACCTTAGTGTAAACTTTAGTGTCCTTAGTCACTTAGTGGTAAAAAAAATGATTGACTGAGCTTACTAATATTCTAACTTTCAATGCTTACTTTTGTTTTCAAATACAAAAATAGACACTAAGAATGATACTCGAAAAACTCGAAGATGCCCATAAATTTAAACTTTGGAAAAGTAATTTGATTGCTAATGGGTTGAAAATCAATAAAATAGACGAACATTTTACCCGCCGACGCTACAACGGAGAAGTGCTTTTTTCGCTCCTGATGCTCGATGCCGAAACTCCCGAAGGAGATAAAATTCCACCGATTTGTTTTCTAAAAGGTGAGGTTGTGTGTGTCTTGATTTGTTTGATAAATAAAGAAACAAAAGAGAAGTTTTTGCTTTTGGTAAAACAACGCCGTATTGCTGAAGGTGGATTTACGTACGAACATCCAGCGGGAATGGTTGACGGCACAAAAACGCCCCTCGAAATTGCAGTACAAGAAGTAAGAGAAGAAACTGGCTTAGAAATTTCGGAAAGCCAATTAATGGACTTGATGGATGGAAAAAGAGGTTTTCCCGCTACTGGCACGAGCGATGAAGCAATTTACTTGTATGCGTGCGAGGTAGAAATGACGACCGAAGAAATAGCCGCCATGAATAACAAAGAAATGGGAACTGACTACGAATTTGAGCGAATCACGACGCACGTAGTGCCATTCGTAGAAGGTCATCGAATGATAAATAATACCAATGCAATTTTACTCGACTACATGTATTTGACGAAAGTGGGAGACTTTGAAACGCTTAAAGAGTTATGAGTCTTGAGTTCTAAGTTCTGAGTTTTTTATGAGTAATTCAACTCAGAACTCAGAATTCTTAACTCATAACTCCCTTAAACGAGTTTCCAGCCATCACGGTACTGACGTTTTACGAATTGGTTCGCTTCGTCGAAGTTTGTGATTTTCATATCTGTTCCATCCCAAAGGAGTTTTTTACGACCGTCGTAATTAAAACCATTTTTACCGTTTGGTTTGCGGAGCATATAACTACGAATAGCCAGATTTCCCATCAAAACGGTTTCGGTTAAAGGCCCTGAATAATCGAATGACGAAGAAAGTGCCTTATGCTCTTTGCTATTGAAACCAGTCTTACAAGCCTCTGTCCACGATGCTTGGTGGCCGTGTTCGGGTAGAGATTTGAAATTTGGGTCTGGAGCAGGCATTTCTATTTTTTCGCCATTTTTCAAATATATTTTTGGCGTATTTCCATACGTTCCGCAAGTCATAATACCCTTCGTACCAATCATAATCACCCCGTTTGCACTATCGGCTTCGGCCAATGGCTCGTTGGCTGGAATCCATTCTGGGTGGAATGGACGAATTCCGCCATCAGTCCAATACATTGTTACGGGTGAGTTGTTGCGTTTGGTCGCAGGGAATTTAATTTGTACGCTCGATGACGGCGGACAACCTTCTGGATTATATTCTGGTGTCCAATCTTTCAAGAAAACTTGTCCAACGCTACATTCTACTTCGGTTGGGTAGCCCAAACCTAAAACTCGGAAAGCAGGGTCAATCAAGTGGCAGCCCATGTCGCCCAAAGCACCTGTTCCGAAATTCCACCAGCCACGCCATTTGAATGGGTGATAAAGTGGGTGATAATCAACGTATTGGGCAGTACCGATGAATAAATCCCAATCTTTTGCGTCCATTGATTCAATCAAAGGTGGTTTATCGGTTGGTAGCGGATTTCCCTGTGGCCAAACTGGGCGATTTGTCCAGATATGTACATCGCTTACCTTTCCGATTAGACCCTTATCGAGCCAATCCATCATTACTTTCTGAGTAGGATTTGATGAACCCTGATTTCCCATTTGCGTAACCACTTTATACTGGCGAGCCGCTTCTGTCAGTTTACGAGCTTCATAAATATCGTGCGTGAGTGGCTTCTGCACATAAACGTGCTTGCCCATTTGCATACACGCCATAGCTGCTACTGCGTGTTGGTGGTCAGGTGTCGAGATAGTCACGGCATCAATATCGCCTTTCATTTCATCGAGCATTACTCTGAAATCTTTATAGCGTTTGGCCGTTGAAAATTTATCAAGCGTACCTTTACAACGGGCCATGTCCACATCGCAGATAGCTACTACGTTGTTTGCACCGTTGTTGTAAGCATTGGCAATATCAGATGCTCCTTTACCACCTGCACCGATGGTAGCAAGGTTGAGTTTATCACTTGGGGCGGTGAATCCTTTACCAAGAACGTGGCGTGGAACAATGAAAAAGCCACTCGCTGCAATGGCAGAACTTTTAATAAAACTTCTTCTGCTGGTCGATTTATCTTGCATGTTTATAGATTATAATACAGGTTGAATTTTGAAGCCAAATCTACTAAGAAAATCACAAAGTGTTGTATGGACAAGATAAAAAAAAGATAAACTCTGTGAAAAGTTCGTCATAAGGAAGGATTTTGTAGGTCTTAATCTTAATTTATAAGAAGTGGTGTATTCGAGTAAATGTTTATCAAAATTTGTCCAACGGTGGTGTCGAAAGCAGGAATAAATAACTGAGCCAAAGTAGCCAACGAAACACAGCTAAACGAAGCAAATAAAAGGAGTTTTTTTATAAATAATGAAGGTTTTGGGCGATATATTCCGCCCCGATGGGGCTTATGTAGTGATTGGTACAGCGTTTTCTGCCGATATTTTACCTCTAATTGGGTATTCCTGAAATAAATGCGTCACTTTTAATGCGTTCAACCTATTTTTTATTAGACAGATACATAATATTTTAGATATAACTTAATTTTGGGCATAGTTTTTGAAGATAATAAGTTGACGACGTAAAACACCTTCCGAAAGCTATTTATTAAACACGAATTTGCAACTTTATGGACATACTTGGACTCATTAAAGACAAATTGACTGATTCTGTCATAGGAAAAATTAGTAATTTTCTGGGCGAGCATCCAGAAAATATCGGTTCGGCTTTAAATAGTTCAGTACCGATTGTTTTAGGCGGAATTCTGCGAAATGCCTCTAACGACGAAGAGGCAGGAAAAGTCATGAATGTATTGAAAGATGGCGGTCATACTGGCGAAATCCTTGATGATTTACCGAATTTACTCGGAAATTTTGACAAAACGCAACTATTGATTACGATTGGCTCTAATATTTTCAATCATTTTGTAGGTAGTAAAAGTAATACGGT
>JBKBSS010000081.1:0-11740 GCA_046291385.1 Emticicia sp.
ACAATAAAAACAGCCTTCGATTCGCAAGCAAGTATTGAACTCTATAATAATTTCTGCACTCAAAAACGCTGTTTGCAATGCAATGTAGGAATTGAGATTTTGAAAAAAGTGTAGAGTTTAGAGTGAAGAGTGTATTTTAGCTAATTCTAAACTCAGCACTCTAAACTCTACATTTGAGAACTACGTCCGATTTACCATCGAAATGCCTGATACCAAAAGAATCAAACCCAACACTGCTGGAGCGATTTTTCTTGCACCTTTTACAGCCATTCCCATGACAGTATCATCGGCCGACATAAAAGCTACACAAGCAAACAATAATAATAATAGACCAATTCCAGCTAAAATTCCGCCGAGCATTCTTTTAAATTTAGTTCCGTCATTCATTCCTTATCTTCGAGTTTAGGTGTTTACAATTTATATTTTAAGAAAAAATTCCAGCTAAAAGCATCTCAAATCGTTCTTCAATTTTCATAGGTAAATTTAGCTCTAACAATTTGATAGTTGCCTTACCTATGTCTGAAAGTGGTACAAATTCGCCTTTATTCATTTCAAAATGTTCAAACCAATTTTGGGTTCTGGGGTTAAAAAGTGGGACTAAATCGCCCCCAAACTTCAAAATAGTTGCAATGTTAGAACCCTTTTTCCAATTACAAGGAGAGCAACAATAAGCAAGGTTATTGAGTGTATTTGGTCCCCCATGTTGCAAAGCAATTATGTGTTCAATATGGTATTCATAGGAAGAAAGAAACTCAGGAATATGACAATACTCACAACGATGATTGGCACGTTCGATGACTAACTTCTTTTTTGCACGAGAAATGTAAACACTCATAGCGACATATTGAGTTTTTGCATTGATTTAGCCTTGGCTAAACGCACAATATGCTCAACTGTCATATACCGCTCCATTTCGGCATTCTCATCAGCAGTCAAACCTATGCTGGAGTTTTTTTCTAACAAAATATTCACTCGCTCCTGGGCCTTCGGTGAAGCTTTATAAGCTAAAACTTTACGAGGTGAGAGATTTGCTAAAAAAAAAGCTAATTCATCATATACAGAATTATATTCTAATACCATCTTAATTAATGTTAAATGGTGAATGTCAAATTTTGAGATGAATCAATAACAACTGTCATTAATTTAATCTCTTCTTTACTTTTAACAGGTTTCAAATTTAATTTTTCACCTTCTTTCAACACATAATCAAAAGATGGCTCAAATTCATTTGGAATAATTCCTTCTAAAACTGCTTCTCGCAAAGCCAATTTTATCGTTCCGACTTCTTTTGATGGCTTCAAATCAAAAACTTCCATGATTATCTCGCCCGTGATTACTGGCTGAAAATTACGAAGTTTATCTTTTTCTTCCAACTCAATGAGCATTTCTTCTACTTTATCGAAGTTGGCGAGGTATTTTCTGACTTTATTTGGGTCTTTTGAGGTAATATCGGCACGACACAAAATCATCAAATATTCCAAATCTTCACCTGCTTCAAACAATAATCTACGCAATGCCGAGTCGGTGATGCTTTCTTTGGCCAAAGCAATCGGGCGAAGATGCAAACGCACCAATTTCTTCACCATTCGCATTTTTCCGTCGAGTGGCAACTTTAGTTTTCGGAAAATTTGTGGGGTCATTTTTCCGCCCATTTCTTCATGTCCGTGAAACGACCAGCCGATTTTAGGACTAAACCTTTTAGTAGCTGGTTTAGCAATGTCGTGCAAAATTGCCGCCCAACGCAACCACAAGTCATCAGACTTAACGGCCACATTATCAAGCACTTGCAGTGTATGATAAAAGTTATCTTTATGTCCTTTTCCGTCTTGGGTTTCTACTCCTTGAAGCTCACAAAACTCTGGAAAAATGATTTGCAGTAAACCCGTATAAAACAATAACTTGAAACCATAAGATGGCGTTTTCGACAATACGATTTTGTTTAGTTCATCAGTAATTCGTTCTTGCGAAACAATACTGATACGGTCTTTCATGGCCGCAATGGCATCGAAAGTTTTGCCGTCAATATCAAAACCGAGTTGCGAAGCAAAACGCACGGCACGCATCATGCGAAGCGGGTCGTCAGAAAACGTAATTTCGGGTTCGAGTGGCGTGCGAATCAATTTTCTTTTAATATCCTCAACGCCTCCGAATGGGTCAACTAATTCACCAAAATTGCTTGAATTGAGCGAAATCCCCATTGCATTTATCGTAAAATCTCGGCGATTTTGGTCGTCTTCGAGCGTTCCATCTTCAACCAAAGGTTTGCGAGATTCAGAGCGATAAGATTCTCGCCTTGCTCCTACGAACTCAATTTCTACGTCGCCCGATTTGATTTGTGCTGTACCGAAATTTTTGAAAAAACTGACATGCACGTGTTCGTGGCCTTTCAGACGGGCAGCGTTCCGCATTTCAAGGTTTTTAGCTACTTTTTCGGCCAATTCGATGCCACTTCCCACACAAACAACATCAATATCTTTGTTTGGGCGATTTAATATAAGGTCACGAACGTATCCACCAATTACATAAGCATCGACATTTATTTCGGCTGCTGAGCGTGCAATCAGTTCAAAAATAGGTTCGTTTTGTAGGGTTTCTTTGAAATTCAAAATTAGTCAATGGTAAATAACGCTGGCAGGGTTTTGAACCCCTGCCAGCGTTCATATTTATTTTAAAATACAAAGGTACAAAGGATTGAAGACCTAAACAATTATGTGAAGAATATTGAAGAAAAGCTAAAATTATCGACAAAAAGGTATAATTTTGGCATTGATAATTCAATAAGTTCGACTCCTTCAGAGTCGTAATCAATTGATTCGTTTTTAACCCCGAATTGTATTCGGGTCTATTCATGTTTGACCACTTCGTGGTCTCTTAAACGACATTAATTGATAATTGTTCACTGATAATTGTTAATTGAAATGACTCCAAATATTCCAGAAACTAACCAAACTCGTATCGTAATTATCGGTGCTGGCTTTGGTGGTTTAGCTCTCGCACAAAAACTCGCCCAACATGATGTGCAAATTGTATTAATTGATAAAAATAATTATCACCAATTTCAGCCGCTTTTTTATCAAGTTGCTATGGCGGGACTCGAACCGAGTTCGATTTCGTTTCCGCTTCGTAAGATTTTTCAGAATAAACCCAATGTTCATATTCGCATCACGAAGGTTTTGAAAGTAGATACTGAACAACAAACCTTAGAAACCGAGTTGGGCGAACTCAGCTACGATTATTTGGTAATGGCGATGGGTGCTGATACGAATTTCTTTGGAATGCAGAATATCATCGACAATGCAATGCCAATGAAATCAGTTTCGGAAGCTATCTATCTGAGAAACAAGGTTTTACAAAACTTGGAAGATGCTCTAACGGCTACTGATGCCGATACTCGTGAAGGTTTGATGAATATGGTTGTGGTCGGAACTGGCCCAACGGGCGTTGAGGTTTCGGGAACTTTGGCCGAAATGAAACGCCTGATTTTACCCAAAGATTACCCCGAATTAGATTTCAATCAGATGAAAATCTATTTGTTTGGTGCATCGCCCGAAGTGCTGGAAGTGATGTCGAGTGAGGCTTCGACGAAAAGCAAAGAATACCTCGAACGCTTAGGTGTAATCGTACGTAATGGTGTACGAATCACAGATTTTGATGGAAAATATGCTTACACACAATCGGGCGAGAAAATCAGAACAAATAATGTGGTTTGGGCGGCAGGAATCAAAGGAAATTCGATTGAAGGTTTCCCGAAAGAAGTTTACGGCGGCGGTAATCGTCTGAAAGTCAATGCTTTTAATCAAGTGGACGGTTTGCCAAATGTATTTGCCGTTGGCGATATTGCCGTGATGAATGGCGACCCGAAATTCCCGAATGGACACCCGCAAGTGGCTCAACCTGCGATTCAACAAGGAGAATTATTGGCAAAAAACCTTTTGAAAATTCTGAGAAAAGAAGAACCCGTTGGCTTTGAATACAAAGATTTAGGCTCGATGGCAACCGTTGGAAGGCATTTGGCGGTAGTTGATTTACCTTTTTGGAAATTTCAAGGGGCTTTTGCGTGGTATGTGTGGATGTTTGTGCATTTAATGGCGATTTTGGGCGTAAAAAACAAAGTAATGGTATTTATCAACTGGCTCTGGAATTATGTTACTTATGACCAATCATTGAGGTTGATTATTAAGCCGAAAGTGAAGCAATAATGTAGAGCAAGTTTTCAACTTTCTTTTTTGGTATAAATCTGATTAAAATACGTCGTTCTAAGCACGACATCCATCAAAACTGCCTCGAATAAGCACTCGGCGACATTTTCATGCGTCGTTTAAACTGTCGATTGAAGTTTGAAACATTATTAAAACCACTCGAAAAACAGATTTCCAGTACACTTTTTTCATTATTTTGTAGCATTCGGCAGGCGTGACCGATGCGTACATCGTTCAAGAAATCGGAGAAAGTTTTTCGGGTGCGAAGTTTAAAAAATCTGCAAAAAGCATTGGGTGTCATGTTGGCTATTTCGGCGACTTCTTCCAATGAAATTTCTCGCTCAAAGTTTTTCATCAAAAACTCAAACGTCGCATTAATCCGCTGATTATCAACTTCTTTCTGCGGAGATTGATACGTAATACTTGATAAAAACTCTTTATTGGGCGAAATATCAATTTCATTCAAAATCTGCAAAAAAGTCAATAATTTATCAAAACCTTGCTTGTTTGCGATTGATTTTATTAAATCGGTGAGAGCATTGGCTTCATTATTTCTGATTCGGATGCCTCTTGATGCTTCCGTCAGTAATGCTTTTAAATGTTGTGTTTCGGGAATATCGAAGAAGTTTTCACCCAATAAATCTCCCCGAAAATATACTGAAACAGAATACGCTCGTTGTTTTTCGGCATAATATTCAGCATCATTTCGGAAAACGTGTGGCAAGTTACTTCCCAGAAAATACACATCAAAAGGCTGAAAACGCTCTACATTATCGCCCACAAACTGCGTTCCTGTACTTTCCAAAATAAGCGTAATTTGCCATTCAGGGTGAAAATGTAGCGTATCATAGAAATACGGCAAGTCATCGACCTGCACTCTGAAAGACTCTGTTTCAGTTTCTGGTATTCGGAATAAGAGGGGTTTCAAAGCTAATTTTGAAGCGGAACGCCGCCCGTTTTGGATGATAGAATGATTGAATAAAAACAAACAATTAAATACTAATTTACCTCAAATTTATAACATATTTTTAATTTAAGAATAATTTAGTACAACTATTGGCGAAATTAAGATAAGTTTTATAAAATTGACTATACTACTTTTGTAGGACAAAACATTCTATCATCGTAACACTCACTCATTAATATATGAAACCATCGTGGACTGGCGTTTATCCTGCCGTAACAACTCCTTTTTTCCAAGACGAAAGCCTTGATTTAGCAATGTTTAACTTCAACATCGAAAAGCAAATCGAGGCTGGAGTGCATGGCATTATTATTTGTGGTTCGTTGGGCGAAAACGGAACGCTCACAACCGACGAAAAATTAACTTTGCTCGAATCGGCCAAACAAACCATCGCAGGACGTGTGCCGTTGGTGATTTGTATTGCAGAATGTATCACTCGTGAGGCGATTGCTTTTGCAAAAACTTGCGAACAAGCTGGTGCTGAGGGTTTTATGTTATTGCCACCGATGCGTTATTCGGCCGATGAGCGTGAAATTCTTCATTATTTGCACCGTGTAGCCGATTCGACTGATTTGCCTGTTTTGGCTTATAACAATCCGTTGGCATATAAAAACTTTATTTCGATTCCGATGTTCCATGATTTAGCGACGAACCCTCATTTCGAGGCGATGAAGGAATCAACTGGTGATATTCGCTACATGACCGATATTATTAATGAGTTTGGCGGACGTTTCAAAATCATGTCAGGTGTGGATGATTTAGCTTATGAAAGCCTCGTGATGGGTGCTGATGGTTGGGTTGCGGGCTTGGTTGATGCCTTCCCTCGTGAAACGGTTGTGATTTATGAATTAGTAAAACAAGGCCGCTACGAAGAAGCTCGTGTGATTTATCGTTGGCACTTCCCGTTGATGCACTTAGATGTTTCGACCAAGTTTATTCAAAATATCAAACTCGCTCAAGTGGCAACTGGACTCGGCACCGAATGGGTTCGTGAACCACGTTTACCATTGGCAGGCGAAGAAAGAGAAAAAATCTTGAAAATCATCAATGATTCATTGGCCACACGACCAGTTTTACCATCCCTAACACCTAAAGGGGAATTTTAAATTCTCCGTGTATAATTATGAAAGAAAATAGCACTTCTCCCATTTGCATAGAAAATATAAGCTCCCCTTTAGGTTTCTTTTGCATAGATGCCCATACGTGTGGGAATCCAGTTCGTTTGGTGGCTGGTGGTGGGCCAAACTTGGAAGGTAAAAATATGTCTGAAAAACGCCAGCATTTTCTGCGTGAATATGACTGGATTCGTAAAGGTTTGATGTTTGAACCTCGTGGACACGACATGATGTCGGGCAGTATTTTGTATCCACCACATGACCCCGAAAATGACGTTGCGGTTTTATTTATCGAAACATCGGGTTGCCTTCCTATGTGTGGGCATGGAACTATCGGAACGATTACAATTGCCATCGAACATGGCCTTATTCAACCAAAAAAGCCAGGTTTTGTGCGAATGGAAGCTCCTGCGGGCTTGGTAATGATTGAATACAAGCAAGAAGGCAATAAAGTAAAATCGGTAAAACTGACCAATGTAGCATCATTTCTGGCGGCCGAAAACATCGAAGTTGAATGTCCAGATTTGGGAATGCTCAAAGTAGATGTTGCTTACGGTGGAAACTTCTACGCTATTGTTGATGTGCAGGAAAATTTTGCAGGTTTAGAAAATTACCGAGCCGACCAACTAATCACTTGGGCGAAAGTTTTGCGAGAAAGAATCAATGAGAAACATACTTTCATACATCCAGAAAACCCAACAATTAATGGTTTGAGCCATATTGAATGGACAGGAAAAGTGATTGACCCAACATCAACCGCCCGAAATGCCGTTTTTTATGGAGATAAAGCCATCGACCGCTCGCCTTGTGGCACTGGAACTTCGGCACGAATGGCTCAATGGGCAGCCAAAGGAAAACTCAAAGCTGGTGATGAATTTATTCACGAAAGTATTATTGGCAGTAAATTTATTGGAAGAATTGAAGGCACGACAAAAGTCGGAGAATTTGATGCGATTTATCCAAGCATCGAAGGTTGGGCAAGAATTTATGGCAATAATACTATTACGATTGACGACCAAGACGACCCTTATGCGTTTGGGTTTCAAGTGATTTAGCCCGACCAGCACCCCTACCCCCTAAAGGGGGATTTATTTTCAGTTATTTCTTGACAAGAAATGTTTAAATTTGTCGAAAATAGTTATTTCAGACAATGCAAATTCAAAAAATACAACTTCAAAACTTCAAACGTTTTACCGATTTAACAATTGAAGGCATTCCCGAAAACACTAAACTCGTCCTATTGATTGGTGCTAATGGTTCGGGAAAATCTTCTGTTTTTGATGCCTTTGAGGTTTTGAATAAAACTAAGAAAAACGAAGATTTTTGGAGTAATGCAAGTTATTACAAAAAAGCGAAAGAAAACCCCTTCATTATTGAAGCCAAAACTCAAAACTTTACTTTTTCTCTAAAAAGTGATGGATACGCTGAAATCAGTAATGTCGATGATTTACAAAAACTATCATTTTACGGAAGAACAAGTTTTAGACAGCTTTCAAGATTGACCAAAACAGTATTAGGCAGCAATTCAGATACACAAAAAGATGGTGACCGTCCTCTCTTTTACATAGATAAAGATGAGCGATTTGAAAATGATATTGAAAATATACTCAGAGATATTCTTAAAAATGTATTCTCTAAAAAAGATTCAGCAACATACGTAAAAGAAACTTTTATATATCCAATTAATCAATCCTTACGTAGAATATTTAAAAATGACTACCAGATAGGTATTGAATTAACAGAAATTATTCCACCATTAGAAGGCAAGATTGCTGAAGTTAATTTCAAAAAAGGCAATTCAGAAATTCATTATAATTTATTGAGTGCTGGTGAGAAGGAAGTTATCAATATTTTATTCAATTTATTGAGCAGAAAAGACTTACTGCAAGACGCTATTTTATTTTTCGATGAAATGGATTTGCACCTCAATACCGACATCCAACTTAGCTTATTAAAAGAAATTACCGAAAATTGGATTCCTGATAATTCTCAACTCTGGACGGCTTCTCATGCTTTAGGGTTTATTGATTATGCTCGTAAAAGCGACAATGCAGTTATCATTGATTTTGATTCTTTAAACTTTGATGTTGCCCAAACTCTTTTGCCACAATCAAAAGAAATACTTGATGTTTATGATATTGCTGTGCCTAAAAGTATGCTTTCACAGCTTTTCAAAGGTAAAAAGATTGTTTTCTGTGAAAATAAAAATGATGAATATTACAACCTTTTAGGACTTGAAAACACCATTTTTGTAGGTGGAAAGGCATCAAGAGAAGTTTTTTTACATATTAAAAGAGATACCAAGAATCATGCACTAAGAGATAGAGATTTTCTAACAGATGCTGAAATCGAGGCAATAAAAAAAGAATACCCAAATTACCATATTTTAAAATACTATGACTTTGAAAACTATATTTATCACCCCGATAATATAACAGAACTTTCACCCGAGGGCTTCAATAAAGAAACATACGTTAAAGAAATAGTTGAGCAAAAAAATAAGAAAATAAAAAGTATTTTAATGACGGTCGTTTCTTCAAGACAAACTTATGAAGAATTTAAAACGAATGAAAAGTTAAAGTCAGACGACTTAGAATCAATCGGAGAAGATTTGGAAAGTAACGAGTTAGAACGTTTTTACAAATTTTTCGATATGAAAGACCAGTTCAATAAAAGTACGATTGCAAAACTTAATT
Source organism: Emticicia sp. (assembly GCA_046291385.1). Classification (GTDB taxonomy): domain Bacteria; phylum Bacteroidota; class Bacteroidia; order Cytophagales; family Spirosomataceae; genus Emticicia. Next base: position 8,975 of record JBKBSS010000081.1, read on the forward strand.
TAAACAAAGAAAAATTAGTTTCAACCAAATGGTTTAGAAGTAAGATTCAAGAAATCATCAACAAAAAATGAAAACAACCATCATCGGCAGTGGAGTAATTGGCTTATTTTCAGCATATTACCTCAACAAACAAGGATACGAAGTTACGATTATCGAACGCTCAAATGGCGATGATAGTTGTTCAATGGGCAATGCTGGCATGATTGTTCCGAGTCATTTTATACCGTTAGCAGTGCCAGGAATGATTGAGAAAGGAATCAAATGGATGTTTAATTCTGAAAGTCCATTTTATGTAAAACCACGCCTTAATCTCGACTTACTTTCTTGGGGTTTAAAATTTTATCAAGCAGCCAACAAAAAGCAAGTAGAACGAGCAATGCCCGCACTTCGAGATATTAGTCTGTTGAGCAAAGCCCTTTATCAAGATTTAGCCAAAACACCCGATTTCGATTTTGCTTTTGAAGAAAAAGGCTTGATGATGCTTTGCAAAACTGAACATAGTTTTGAGGAAGAAATAGCAGTAGCAAAACAAGCCAACGAACTTGGTTTAAAAACTAAAACCCTTTCTACCAAAGAGTTACACGAACTTGAGCCAGAAGTAAAACCCAATGTAGCAGGAGCAATTTTCTATGAAGGCGATGCCCATTTATACCCAAATCAGTTAGTAAAAAACCTAAAAAAATACCTTGAAAGCAAAGGTGTAAAATTCCTCTACAATACCGAGGTTACAGGCTTTGAATTTGAAAAAAGCGAGATTAAAAGCATTAAAATTAAGCAAGAAATCAGAGAAAAAATTCAACATTCATCATTAATCATTAATCATTTAATCATCGCCACTGGTTCATGGTCGCCACTTTTGGCTGATATGTTAAACATTGGTTTGCCGATGCAAGCAGGAAAAGGTTATAGCGTAACCTACGAGCAGAACGAAGGCAAAAAACTCAATATTCCATCAATTTTGTTGGAAGCGAGAGTTGCCATTACTCCAATGTCTGACAATTTAATTCGCTTTGGTGGAACGATGGAAATCGGTGGTTTGAACGATGAAATAAATATGAATCGAGTACGTGGAATCATCAAAGCCGTACCGAACTACTTCCCTGATTATCAGATAGATATACCACAAAAAGAGCAAGTTTGGTATGGTTTACGCCCGTGTTCGCCCGATGGTTTGCCTTATATTGGTCGAACCAATAAATACAAAAATTTGGTCATAGCATCAGGCCACGCCATGATGGGATTGAGCCTTGCTCCTGCTACTGGCAAATTAGTACAAGAAATTATAGACAATCAAAAAAATAGTATCGAAATTGCCCTTTACAAACCCGAAAGGTATGATTAATTTGGTTATTTTTGTTGCAAGATAAACTGTGGCACACTTTTTAAAGTGTGCCACAGTTGTTTATTCAATTTTCATCTACAAATAAAGACTATGACCAACCAAAAGCATCTGTTTTCTATTGACGAAGGTGTTACATACCTCAACGGTGCAGCTTACTCTCCTACCCTAAAAAGTTCGGTCGAACGAGGAATTGAAGGCATTCAATTAAAGGCTTCGCATACCCACCTTATCAAAGGTAGCGACCATTTTGCTCTCCCTCAGAAAGTACAAAAACTTTTCGCTCAACTCGTCAATGAGCCTGATTATGAGCGAATTGCAGTTATTTCATCGGTTTCTTACGGAATGGCGGTTGTTGCCAATAATGTGCATCGACTACCCAATCTTTCTGATAAAAAACACATTATTCAGATTCAAGATGAGTTTCCGAATAATGTTTATGCCTTCGACCGTGTTTGCCAAAAACACGATTTGACTTATAAAACAATAGTTAAACCCGAAACACTCGAAAATCGTGGTGGCCTATGGAATCAAGCTATTTTAGAAGGTATCAATGCTGAAACTGCAATGGTTGTCATGCCACATATCCATTGGATTTACGGCGTAAAGTTTGATTTAGAAACTATCTCGAAACGCTGCAAAGAAGTCGGTGCATTATTGGTGATTGACGGTACACAATCGGTCGGAATTCTTGATTTTGATAGTCAAAAAATCCAGCCAGATGCCCTCATTTGTGCGGGTTATAAATGGCTTTTGGGCCCTTACAGCATCGGCGTTGCGTATTTCGGAGAGTTTTTTGATGAAGGTGTTCCAGTTGAAGAGTCGTGGATGCACCGAGCCGAAAGCGATAATTTTGCTCAACTCATACGCTACGAACGAACATACAGACCCAAGGCACAACGATATAATATGGGAGAGCATACGCAGTTTATTCAAGTTCCAATGCTTGAAGATTCATTACAACAAATCTTAGATTGGGGCGTAAACAATATGCAGAATTACTGTGCCGAAATCATTGAAAAGCCTCTAATTGTACTTCAAGAATTAGGCTGTTGGGTAGAAGATTCGGCTAATAGAGCCAATCATTTATTGGGCATTGCCTTGCCACAATCAATTACGGGAGGCGTTCCGCATAATCAAGCATTTACCGAACAACTTTCGGCAAGAAAAATTTTTGTTTCTAATCGTGGAGTTGCTATTCGTATTTCGCAGAATGTATATAACACCGAAACTGATTTATGGAATTTGGTGGAGGTCTTGAGAAAAATAATATAAACATAAAATCCTGTGAAGTTTCACAGGACTTTAGTATCAAATTTTTATTTTCCATTCACAATCGGAGAAACTTTTGTGCCAATTAATTCAATGGCGTTCATCAGGATTGTGTGTGTAAGCCCAGCATTATCCATTTGGAAAGTGACCCTTGT
>JBKBSS010000082.1:0-11731 GCA_046291385.1 Emticicia sp.
ATTATATTTATGCCGTTCCTTTGTAATTGCCAATGGCATTACAACTTACGGAAACGAAAAGAGCTTTTTCCATACAGGAACGTCAAAGTAAACTTCGCAGCCCTCCTGTATGAATCAAAACAACTTTTGAATTAGGTTTAATCATTGTCGAAAAGTACTTATAAAAAGCAAAAAACATTTTGCCCGAATAGATTGGTTCGATTTCAAAATCATGCTCTGCATTAAATTTTGAGACAAAATCAATCAATTCGGGTGTTTTTTTTGCGTATCCGCCATGATGTTCATTCCATAAAATTTCAAAACCTTGATTAAATTTCTCATTAAACTTTTCAGTCAAATCTGCAATTTCATTCAATAAATATTGACCATTTTTCAAGACACAAACACCAATAACTTTTGTTTTGCTATCGGTATTTGCAATAATTCCAGAAATTGTACCTGCTGTGCCGACGGGACACAAAATATAATCGGGAGCAACACCCAATTGCTCAATAATTTCATCAACCATCTCTCCTACTCCTGCCAACGCTAAGGGTGTAGTGCCGCCTTCGGGGATTAATTTTGAATGATTGTATGATAGAATGATTGAATTATTTTGCGGATTTTCACGTATTTCTTTATACTCGGTTCTTGTCACAAAATGTAATTTCATACCACATTTTGAAGCAAATCTTAGCGTTTCTGATGAATTTTCGTTCAATTCATCGCCTCTAATAATACCAACTGTTTCAAAACCAAAATATTTTCCTGCGGCCGCTGTTGCATAAATATGATTGGAGTATGCACCGCCAAAAGTTATGATTTGTTTGATTCCTTTATTTTGAGCATCAATCAAATTATACTTTAGTTTTCGCCATTTATTGCCCGAAATCTCGTGGTGAATCAAATCATCTCTTTTCACAAAAACCTCTATTCCGTTTACAGCAAATATCTCATCATCCAATTTTTGCAGAGGCGATGGCAATGATAAAATTTGATTAATTTGCTCAGAAAAAGTACTATTTGCGGAAATATCGGTCATTTTATCTTAAATTTGTTGCAAATTTAAGGATAATGAACGAAGAACAAGATATTATTGATAACGAGGAGGAAGACGAACTATTTGAGCATCAACGAATTGTGGCCGATAAAGGCCAAGTTTCGATGCGTTTGGATAAATTTTTACCTCATTTTACAAAAAATATTTCTCGCAATAAAATCCAAAATTCGATTGATGCTGAGGCAATTAAAGTAAATGGAGTTACGGTAAAGGCAAGCTACAAAGTAAAACCTTTTGATGTAATTACGTTTTCGTTGCCTCGCCCCCCACGAGTATTCGAATTGCTCGAAGAAAATATTCCGCTCAATATTGTTTATGAAGATGAAGATTTGATGATTATAAACAAACCTGCGGGAATGGTGGTACATCCAGCCGTCGGAAATTGGTCGGGAACGTTGGTAAATGGCTTGATTTATTATCTAAAGAACCTTCCAACACACCGAAATGGTGAGATTCGTCCAGGTTTGGTGCATCGAATTGATAAAGATACTTCGGGGCTTTTGGTTGTTGCCAAAAATGATTTTGCTATGACTTTTCTGGCAAAACAGTTTTTCGACCATTCAATCGAACGCACTTATTATGCACTCGTTTGGGGTGTGCCGAAAGAAGCGACTGGTACGGTTCATAATTTTATTGGGCGTAGTCTGAAAAACAGAAAACTCAGTGAAGTATTTTTGGATGCTTCTCACGGCAAAGAATCAATTACGCATTATAAAATTCTAAAAGATTTTCGATACGTTTCGCTCGTGCAATGTAATTTAGAAACTGGCCGAACGCACCAGATTCGGGTTCACATGAAGTTTTTGGGGCATACACTTTTTAGCGATTCGGATTATGGCGGCGATAAAATTTTAAGAGGACAACAGTTTTCTAACTATAAAAAATTTGTCGAAAACTGCTTTGAAGCAATGCCCCGTCAGGCACTTCATGCAAAAACACTTGGTTTTGTGCATCCACGAACCAAAGAATGGATGCAGTTTGACACCGATTTGCCCGATGATTTCAGAACTGTTCTCGAAAAATGGGAAGGTTATGTGAATGAGAAATAACCCCTAACCGCAGCAGCGGACTGCCCCTAAAGGGGATAAGTGGTTCTTTAGAATCTTAAACATAAAATATTAAAAATCAATTCCTTAACTCCCCTTTAGGAGCTGGGGGTAATAGTATGAAAATAAAGATACGAAAAATAAAAAAAGCCGATGTCGAGCGAGTGTATGAACTTGTTTATGAATTGGCGGTTTATGAAAAAGAGCCTCAGCAAGTAACCAACACCGTTGAAATGATGCTCAAAGATGGTTTCGGCAAAAACAAGATTTTTGGTTGCTTTGTTGCCGAGGTTGATGGTGTGATTCAAGGTATTTCAATCTATTATTACCGTTATTCTACTTGGAAAGGTAAGCGTTTATATCTGGAAGACATTGTAGTTACGGAGACCATGAGAGGCAACGGTCTGGGTAAAATTTTATTCGATAAAGTAATCGAAGAAGCAAAAAACACCGAATGCACGGGCATGATGTGGCAAGTGCTTGATTGGAACGAGCCTGCTATCAACTTTTACCGCAAAAACTTCCCAACTCGCTTTGATGAAGGTTGGATAAACTGTCATTTGGACTTTTAAATAGTCTGCAATTTTCAGTCTTCAATTAGCAATCAAACTCATTTAAATAAGCTGCTTACTGAAAACTGTCAACTGCACATTAGTTCTTTTAACGTTCCATTCTACGGCGTTCTTTTTGAAGTTTTTGCTGTTTTTTGCGGTCTTTCATGGCTTTTTCACCCATATAATGAATTTTTCCTTTCCAAAACTTACGTGGATTGAAAGTTCGCCCACCGTGTTTATGTTCCATTAAAACCTTGCACGACTTTATTGGGCAAGGCCGATAGACATAACAACTCTGAAAAGTTAAACACAAAAGAAATACAAAAACAAAGTGTTTCATTAAATTATCTGAACGCTGAAAAATAATATTAAATACTCGACACTACAAAACTAACAGTTTATTGCATAATTTAGGTAAAAATCTTTTTCATTCTGATGGCAGAACTTATCCAAATAAAAACCGAAAACTCGGCAGTTTTATCAAAACTCCAAAAACAATTTAATGCAAGTATTCAGAAAATAAATACACTGAAAACCAAAATCCAGTTTGTGAAAACTGAACTTGACCAAATTCAGGTAAAAATAACATCGGAAATTTTGCCACTTGAGAGGAAATTATTTGAGGTTCAAGTAAAAGAAGTAATCTATCTGGACGTTCTTTTTCAAGAAAATATTTTCAAAAAACGTGATAATGAAACACTTTCAGAAATGATTTTGGAACGTGTCAGTGAATTGATAAACAGAACGGAATCGCCCGAATTAGAAGATATTTTTACCCGACACAACAACGGTATAAGTTTTGAAGAAGCCAACGAAGAAGCTAATAAAATGGCCTCTGAAACTTTAAAAAACTCATTTTCCTCAGTTTTCGGAATAAAATTTGATGAAGATGCAGATTTAAGCGACCCAGCAAAATTTCAAGAATACCTCGACCAACAAGTAGCTGCCGATGAAGCAGAATATGAAGCAAGAAAAGCCAATCGAACAAAGACAGCCAAACAAATACAAAAATAATAAAAACGACGCCAAGAAGAAAAAAAACTAAATAAAACCAGTCGGCAAATTTACATGGAATTGGTGAAGGCTTTTCACCCCGACCGTGAAAAAGACGAACTCGAAAAAGAACGCAAAACGCTGCTGATGCACCGAATTACGGAAGCCTACGAAAAAGACGACCTATTTGATTTACTTCGATTAAGACTCGAACTTTTAGGAACTGATTTTGAACACAGCAACGATGATAGCCTCAAACATTACGTCAAGCTACTCAAACAACAAGTTTCAGAATTGGAAAACGAGCTTACTGAAATAGCATCATTTGGACAAAGTTCATTCTTTGGTCCATCGCTTTACGACCGTTTTGGGTCAGATGATTATCAAACTTTAGAAGCAAAATTTAAGAAAGAGATTACAAATTTGAAGAAAATCATCAAAAACGAAGAAAAACAAGCACCGTTTTATAAAGATAGCGAACAAGTAAAATATTTAATCGACCAACATCGTCAAGAACAAAAAATGCGAAATCGTAGGGGTTTTGATATGAATGATGTTTTTGGGAGGATGTAAAAACAACGCCCATTTCTTGAAAATGGGCGTTGCAAAATTTATTACTTTACTTTATCTCTGCGTTGTTTCAGTTCTCGCCAAGTAGTCAGAATGATTCCATTATCTTGAATATATTTTTTCAAAACTGGGTCAATCATTGCCAACATATCGCCTCGACGAGTATTTCCTGAATCTGAAATATGCTCAAAAACCTCAGTTGGCGAAGTGCAGTGCATAATCACCATCGTAACGCCTGCTTGCAAATCCTTAAAAGACTCAATGTATTTTTGGGTTTTATACTTCTGCAAGGTCTTCTCATCAGGATTTTTCACTTTGTCCATCGTCCAGCCGTAGCTGATATTATGCAAATCATCTAAAACTGGCAAACCTGCATCCCAAAGCATTTTTCCGATTTTTTGAGCTTGTTCGAGTGTCAAACCTGCTGCACCATCACGCAAAATCATGGTATCATGTCCGCCTGGAAACATGACAGGAATTTTATTTTCGATGCCAACTTTGAAATAGCGTTCCAAATAATCTTGTCGTGCAAAAAGTGTCCCCATGTGCGAATCCATGTGCGTTGGCTCAAAACCCATTGCCCTTGCTCTCTCCAGTTGGCTTCTAATTTCCTTTTCAATTTCATCAGCCGAGGCGTGTTTGGCGGTTTCTTCCACACTTCGCCACATGGCACCTTCTGTATCGACCAAATTCGGAACGGTTGGCTTACCAGCCAATGGTCCCCAACGATAATCTTTCCATTCAGAAGTTAGCGTAAGGTGCAAACCAGCATCAATTTGAGGATGATTTTTGAGATAATGCACAAAACCTGGCACCCACGAACAAGGCATCATTACGCTCATTGAAGTAGCAACGCCTTCTTCAACCGCTCTGATTGCACCGATGTTTGAATCGTACGACATTCCAACATCATCGACGTGCATTATCACTACTTTTGCTCCTTTCGGAAAGCCTAATTTTTCGGCATAAGTTTCAGTCTGTGCTTTCAAAACTAACGAAAAGCCCAAGAAAATTACTAATAAAATGCTCTTTTTCATGGTCTTAAAGTTGAGTATAAGACAAAGGCACTAAAAAGACTCTGATAATATGCGAAACAGAATTAGCATATTCGGCGGCACTTGAAATACGTTTCCAGTCAGGATTTGAGCTAAAAACCTTCCAATTGGCATCACGCTCTTCCATGTTTTTGAAAGCCAACATATAAGTCAAACATGGCTGATGTTCGCCTGCTACTATTTCTCCAAAAAATACAGAATTAAGTTTTGTATCTCTAAAAATCTTTAATTCTTCATCATTAAACATTTTTCTTTTTCGACGAGCCGCATCTTCCGAATAGCTTTCGTAAGTTCTTAACTCAAACAATTTTTGGTCGGCAGTTGGCTTTACCAATTGCGGAATACCATCAAAAGCATTCATCAATGACGACGTATAGCGAGCATACGGGGCTTTTTCTGGCGGTAAAGCGTTGTAATCTTGGGTAGCTTTGAGAAAATCTTCGTCAGTTTTGATTTTTGCATTTACACTGGCAAATTCTTCGATAGAAGCATACGGAATCAAGATATAAATTTTGGCAGGGTCAGAAGCTCCCATTTCGCCAAAAGCTCCAATATTTTTTACACCGTATTTATTTAGTGCAGGAAAAAGGGCATTTTTAAAGTAATTTTCAATGTTTGAACGTGATGTACCAAACTTTAATTCATAAGTACGAAGTTCATAAAACTCTTTTTTTGCTTGGGCGAACGCCCCAAAAGTAACAATTAAGAAGATAGCGATTAAATTGATTTTTTTCATGTTTGATTTATTTTGAATAGATAATTAAAAAATAATTAGACGAAAGATTTTAGACAAAAGACAAGAGATAAAACACTTATTATAAACTAATTATACTTTATTTGTTGAATGCAATTTTCATATATTTCATGTTTTCTATATCTACTTCTGAGGAAAAGCTTCTAAAACTTTCTTAACAATGCCATCCATTGCATCGGTTGAAATCCACCTTACGACCATCACCAAATCGTGGTCAGGGTCAACATAAATCATATTTGTACCATTTCCCAAATGATAAAATGACTTTGCCGATGCACTTGGCAAAAGTTTTTTATCGGTATTTAAAAACCAATTCATATAACCATAAGTTGGCTGGGCAGTGGTTGGCGTAAGAGCCTGATTTACCCAATTTTCTGATAAAAGCTGTTGGTCTTTCCAACGGCCTTTATTTAGAGAAAGTAAGCCAAAACGACCCATATCGTAGGCGTTGATAAACATTCCTCCGCCCCAATGTCCACCGCCACTTACTGACTGAACGGCTTGTCCATCCAACACAATCCATGAATTTCGGTAGCCTGTCCAACGCCATGTATTTGATGCTCCGATTTTGTCCATTAGGTTTTCTTTCAAAACTTGCGGCAAGGGTTTTCTCCAAACACTCAAAGCCGCTAATGAAAGTACATTAACTCTCACATCATTATATTCGTAGACACTTCCTTGCTTATTTCTTGGGCGATTCAGCCATTTTGTGGCATCTTTATCTGGTCGGTCAGCCCAATCTGGTTTTCCCCAAAGCGTACCTTCCCAATCGCTTGTCTGGCGAAGAAGTGCATCCCAAGTAATCGTTTTATTATGCGGTGTATCAAAAAGTTGAAGAAGTTCGGGTTTTCCAAAATCATCAGCCGAACGATTAACTGGATTACCATAAATTTCAATCGGCGGAACATACGAAGCAACAGTATCTGAAACATTTCTGATAAGACCACGGTCAACGGCCAAACCTACTACACTCGATAAAAAACTTTTGGTGACGCTGTGCGTAATATCGCAGCGATTTGGCTCACCCCACTGAGCAACGATATAACCTTTGTAAATAATCAGTCCAGTTGGCTCACCACGCTCAACAAATGGCCCAATTGCAAAACCAAAAGGTTCTTTACCAAATGACTGATAATGAGACACTTCCATATTTCTTGGATTCTTAATTTCATTATCTTGGGCAAATTTGATGGTTTCTTTAATTTTATCAGCATTTAAACCTAATTCAGCAGGATTTTTTGTTTGCCAATTATTTACCGCTGGAAAATAGGCTTCAACTCTCGCTTTTTGAGCAAAACCAATAAGGTGAAAAATAGAAAATGAAAGAATAGAAATAGATAATCGAACTTTATTCATAATGATAGGTTATTTTGCCGATAAAGATAATTTGTAAAATAAACCATTAAAATCAATTTTTGGATTAATTTGCGATGAATAAATTTAATGATGAGACTTATGGAGAAAATAGCTCTTTATGCAATGGCAGGATTTTTTATATTTGCGGGAATTTCGCACTTTACAAAGAAAAATTTTTTTATAAAAGTCATGCCTCCATACGTTCCGAACCACGAAGAAATGGTGATTATCAGTGGAATTGCGGAAATTAGTTTGGGTATTGGATTACTTTTTAGTCAGACAAAGGCATTGGCTGCTTGGGGAATCATTTTATTACTGATTGCGGTTTTTCCTGCCAATATCTACATGGCAACTTCGGGAAAATTCAAAAAAATACCACAGTGGTTGCTGTGGCTGAGACTTCCGTTGCAATTGGTATTGATTGCATGGGCGTATCTATATACAAAATGATTTGTACAGTATTATTCCATTATTTTCAAAATATCTTGCTCCGCAATCACTGGCGTTGCACCTTTCTGAGTTGCGACAAAAGCCCCAACTGCACAAGCATATTTCAGGGCTTCGGCTGGTGTTTCACCATTGAGCCATTTAGTAATGAATGATGCCAAAAACGAATCTCCACTACCGATTGTATCATTCACCGTAACTTTAAAACCCTGATGCTCAGACATTTCATTGTGTGCATCAATAAAAAACGCTCCATTTCCACCTCTTGTTACAATGATTCCTTTGAGTTGATAACGCTCTTTTAGAAATCTTGCATTGTCTGTTTCATTGCCAGTTTGACCATACCACGCACAAATCATTGCCAGTTCTTCGTCGTTGACTTTTACAATATCGGCAACTTTAAAAAGTTCATCAGCCAATTCGGGTGTATAAAATGGTTTTCTAAGATTTATATCTAAAACTTTCAGTTTCGCTTCTGCTTGTAAATGCAAAAGCGTATTTTTTGAAACTTCATTTCTTAAAGCCAAACTTCCAAAAACTAAAGCATCGGCTGCTTGTACCGCACTTTTTGCCGTTTCGGTAAAATGTATAAAATCCCACGCAACAGGCTCGATGATTTCGTAAGAAGGACTTCCTTTTTCATCTAACGTAACTTCTACGATGCCCGTCTGATACTCATTTTGCTGAATATTTTCTACGGACAAACCTCTGCTTAATAAAAATGAAGTAATTCCTTCCCCCAGTTCGTCATCGCCAACGGCACTTATCATTGTAGCTTTCAAACCTAATTGATTGGCGTGAACGGCAACATTCATTGGAGCTCCACCAGCAATTTTTCCAGTAGGAAGCAAATCCCACAAAACTTCTCCGAAACAAACTATATTTTTCTTTGACATTTTCTACTATGATAACGATTGTACACAATTTTAAAAGGAATTGGTAGGAACGTCCAAATTGGACGCTCCTACGGGGAAATTGCAAAAATTCACAAATTCAACCTACTTTTTCTCCCAAATTTGCTTTAATAAATGCAGTGTTCCAGAAGTCAATTCCGCTTTTCCACCTTTACTATAAAGCTCAATTTTTGTAAAATCTTCATTCGGGAAAAATAAATCAGTTATTGAAACTTCTCCGCCATTTATAAATATTTCAATCGAAGCATTATCAATTAATGCTTTGACAGTCAATAGTTTAGCATTATTAAGCGGAGCAATATGTTTTTTTGCAAATTTTGTCGAAAAGTCAGATTTTCCAGCATTTGTTCGGTCAACGAATACTTGTTTTTTTGCTTTATCGTAACCAAAAATTAGCTTTTCATTTTTTGAATTTGATAAAATAAAACCCAATTCGGTAGCGGTTGATGCTTCTAAATCGAATGTTAAATCCAGTTCGTTTAAAACTGATTTATTTCCTATTGAGGTTGAGCTTGAAATTGTTTGCTTTGGAATACTCGTTGATGACAATCGCAATTTTTCGAGTTGAGAGACTGGCATTTGTGCCAAACGAAAGCCTTCGGAGGTTTTAATTAAAGAAAGTTTTCGAGGAACTGTCATGCCACTACGCCAAGTTGAAGTTGGTACTAAATTAGCATAATCGTCCCAGTTCGACATCCAACCGATGTAAATTCTTTCGTTGTTGGGTGCATTAAACCACGAAACTCCTGCATAATTATCTGCACCGTAATCTAACCAAAGTTTTGTTTCAGGTGGATTGTCATTGGTGAAAACTTTTCCATCAAAATTACCCACAAAATATTGTGTTCCCGAACCACCATTTACCGCACCACGACCAATATTTTGAATCAAAATCCATTTTTCTGAGCCATCTTCGGTCTTGAAAGAAATCAAATCTGGACATTCCCAAACACCATCATTTACACTTTCTTTTAAGCCAAATTCGCTCGCTTTTTGCCAATTTTTTAAGTTTGGAGATGTAAAAATCTCCAGTTTTTTACCAACCGCCAAAGGCATTATCCAGTTTTTGGTAGCTTCGTGCCAAAATACTTTTGGGTCACGAAAATCGGTATCGCCTTTATTCGGAATGACAGGATTTTGGGCATATTTTGTCCAAGTGCGACCTTTATCTAAACTATAAGCAATTCCTTGCGATTCACGGTCATTTCTACCCGCTTTTTCTTTCACCATATCGTGGTAAGTAAAAATCGCTACCAACGGTTTTTCTTTGCCAGTCTGAAAACCAGTTGTATTATTTTCATCAACAACGATACTTCCCGAAAAAATATAGCCCAACGAATCGGGGTACAAAGCAATTGGATGGTGTTCCCACGAAACTAAATCTTTACTGATAGCGTGTCCCCAGTGCATTGGCCCCCAAACGGTGCTGTCAGGGTAATGTTGATAAAATAAATGATATTCGCCATCGTAGAAAACAAGTCCATTGGGGTCATTCATCCAGCCTTTTTCGGGAGTAAAATGAAATTGAGGGCGATGCTGCTCCATATAATACGTATTTGTAACTTCTTTATTTTGTTGGCAGGCCAGACAAAACAGCACAGCAAGTGCCAAAATGATATTTTTCATAGGTTTAGTTTAAGTATTTTGAACATTAAAGATATAAAAAAGCCACAACTTATAAAAATCGTGGCTTTCTAAATTTTATAAATACTACTTCAAGATAACATTCAGTTTATTCAATAATTCTTTCGCACTCGCCAAAACTTGCGTAGTAGGCTTGCTATCAGCATCTTGTAAAATATTATGCACCGAAGCTAATCCTGCTTGAATTTTCTTTAGTTCAGCTTCTTTGGCATCAAATTGTTTCAATCCTTCTTCGGTCATTCGGATTCTTTGGCGTAAATCTTTCATTTTTGCCAATTCGGCTTGAATTTTTATTCTTCCTTCATACGCAGCTAACGATAAATCATGTTGAGTTTTCAAATCAATTGCTGAGGTTTTTACTCGTGGGTCCATTTTTACTAAGAAATTTTGTTCTTGTACTCTTCCGTCAACGGTCAACAAAACAGTATAATAACCTGGCATTACCCACGGCGAAGTTGCATCGGGAGCCGTATTTTGATAAACCGCCGAAATTGGATAAGATGGTGGCAAATTTAGCGGAGCATAATGTAAATCCCACATAAAACGATGCGACCCAGCTTCTGCCGAAAGTATTTGCTGCGGACGAATCCAATAATGCGGAATGTTCAAATCGGGCAATTCGTAAGGTTTATCATTGCTCGTGAAAGTCCGAATAAGTTTACGATTCGCATCATAAATTTCTAATTTTACGACTCCATTTACTTTTTCTTTCAAATAATAATTAATGACCGCTCCGTCGGGCGGGTTTTGCCCTTGCGGTTCTTCTTGCGGAATTGGCGTATCGGTGTAGGTACTCCAACGCACTCGATAAGTATTTTGTGGTTTGTATAAAAAGACATTACTTTTTGCTACTTCATCCGAAATCTGACGCAATGGCGTAATATCATCTAAAATCCAAAAACTACGGCCGTGCGTTCCGACAACAATATCATCATCTTTTATAACCAAATCTCGGATACTTGTTGCTGGCATATTTAGGCGTAAAGATTGCCAATTTTCACCATCATCAAATGACACGTAAACGGCATTTTCAGAACCTGCAAAAAGCAAACCTTTGCGAGTTGGGTCTTCTCTGACTGTATTTATTGGCTCATTTGGCAAACCTTTTACGATTTCTTGCCAAGTTTTTCCGCCATCTTTTGTACGAAAAATATGCGGACGTTGGTCATCAAGTCTGATTCTGTTTACTGCCACATACGCCACATTTTTATCAAAATGCCCAGCATCAATTTGCGAAATTTTAGACCAAATCCAAAAATCATTTTGCTCTCCTTTAGGGGTTAAGGGTGTTACATCCTGCCAAGTTTTTCCTGCATCTTTTGTTACGTGAATCAAGCCATCGTCAGTACCCGCCCAAAT
>JBKBSS010000083.1:0-6678 GCA_046291385.1 Emticicia sp.
TCCGAGTGAAGGGATTTATGTCTATAAATTCAATACCAATACTGGCGAATTTAGTGCCGTTAGTAAAGCTACTGGCATCAAAAATCCTTCGTTTTTGGCAGTTTCGCCCGACCAAAAATTTGTTTATGCTGTCACCGAAACAAGCGATGGCTCGGTTACAGCTTATAGTTTTGATAAAAAATCAGGAACTTTAACCAAACTTAATACCCAATCTTCGGGCGGAGCAGACCCTTGCCACATCAGCATCGACAAAACAGGAAAATGGGTTTTGGTAGGAAATTATTCGGGAGGAAATTTGTCGATTTTATCAGTAAATACCGATGGTTCACTTGGAAAAGCTACGCAAACCATTAATCACGAAGGTAAAGGTCCGAATGCTGGTCGTCAAGAAAAACCGCACGTACATTCGGTAAATATTGCACCTAATAATCGAGATATTTTTGTGCCAGATTTGGGCATTGATAAAATCATGACGTATAGTTTAGATACCAAAAATGGTAAACTTTTGGCAGGAAAACCCACTTTTACGAAAGTAGCCGATGGTTCGGGGCCACGCCATTTTACGGTTCATCCAAACGGTAAATTTGCTTATGTGATTCAAGAATTAAGTAGCACCGTTACGGCTTTTAATTATGCTTCGGGAAAACTAACGCCTTTTCAGACAATCACGACGCTTGCCAAAGATTTTAAAGATAAAAACAAGAGTTTTTGTGCCGATATTCATATCTCGCCCGACGGAAAGTTTCTGTACGGCTCGAATCGTTTTGTAGATGCAGGCAATAAAAATGGCGTTTTTGCTCCCACAAACACGATTGATACAATAGTTATGTATAGTATTGACCAAAAAACTGGAAAACTGACCTACATCGGCAACGAACCAGTTTTAGGAAAAATACCTCGTAATTTTATGATTACGCCTAACGGCAAATTTGTTTTGGTAGCCAACCAAGAAACAGATAACATCGCGATTTTTAAAAGAGATGCCAAAACAGGAAAATTATCGCCAACTGGTAAACAAATTGAAGTGCCTGTGCCTGTTTGTTTGAAGATGGTTTCGGTTGAGTAATTTGTAGGTTGTAGAACAATTTTGTAAATTGTTCAAGCGTAGAATAAGAAAAATTTCGTGTGATTTTTTCCAAATTAAAATCTTAGTAGTTTCTAAGACCAATGCCATCCGTATCTCCCGAAGGCACGTAGGGGATACGGATGGGACGAAAAATAAACTCAATCACGATTTTTTATTTCAGCACTCCGCATGGGCATTGAGTCGATGGTAGCAAATAGTTTTTCACAAGAAAGAAAGCCTTTTTGTCGGAGTTTAATGCCGCCATCTAAGCCAATCAAAATCACCTCGAAAGGGGTATTTGCTTGTTTATACTTTTTAAATAAATTCGTTGATTTCTGTACGTCGCTTTTGGGTATTACTTGTTGATATTCGTCTGGTTTTAAGTGATAAACAATCAAACTTCGTTCATTCATTCCTTTTTCATTGGTTTTAAAGGCAAGCATTTGTCGTTCAAAAGCCGCATTATCTTCGGAGAGGATGAGTATAACTCGATTTTTCCAAAGGTGCTGTGATAAGTTTTGTGCATGTAAAGCACTGAATTTTGAAAATATCATTATCAGAAAGACAAAAAACGAGTTTTTCATGTGATTTGAATGAGTTGTGACTAATGATTTTGGAATGATTAAAGAATATTTTTACCAAAAACTATTTTCGGCTAAAGCCGATTCTGTAATTCACTACTCGCTAACACAAGTTGGAAACTTGTGTTACAAAAACAAACTCAAACTCGCTCCAAATTGCCAATTTCTTGGTGCAGCGGTGTTGAAATAACGATTTCCTACGGCGTTAATGTCATTGCCGAGGCTATACACTTCGTTGAGCAGATTATCGCCTGCGGTGTAAATATTCAAGCCAATTCGCTCGAAATTTTTACGATAACCTATTCTTGCATTCAATAATTTATACGAATTGGCATAAGTCGTGTTGGCATCATTCAACGGAATTCGGTCGGTAAAATTGAGCGTTGAGTTGAGATAAAAACCCATTTTTGTTTGTAAATCTACGCCCGAAACCCACACTTGGCGAGGCACGCCCGTGAGTGCATTGCCCGATAAATCAGTTTTGAGTTGAAGGTAGTTTTTAAAGCTATAATCATTGAAAGTATAACTCGTGAAAACTCGCAATTCTTGAATAAATTCTTTGTCTATATGTTTGATAATCAAGCTATTTAGTAATAATTCAAGTCCGTTTTGAAGCGTGCTTCCTGCATTCGTAAAAATTTCTCTTCCAGCATTATCAGTGCGACGAACGATGGTGTTTTTTAGGCGAAAAGAATAAGCCGTAATATCAAAATTGATTCGTTTTTTCAGCAGATTTCCACGAGTGCCGATTTCGTAGTTGATACCTTTTTCGGGAGCGAGCGATGGCACAAACGTGCTATTTTGATAACCGCTGATATATTCCGTAACGGTTGGTGGAGAAAAACCACTGCTCACGCTCGCAAAGACCGAGATTTTATCTTTTATTTTCTTCAAAAGGGCAATTCTTGGCAAAAATGCCGCTGGCAATAACTCAGAAATTGGCTTGATTTTCGGAGCATCCGACAAGCGAGTGAAATCATATTTAAAGCGATTATAACTGCCGCCAATCGTCAAGATAAAATTTTGTGGTAAGTCGGTTTCGAGCTGACCAAACAAGAAATAATTCCAAGCCGCTACGTTATCGTTGGTCTGTAAAGTATCAATTACGCCCGCTTTATTACCAAAATTACGAATCACCCAAGCCGATTTTTGTAGTTCACCGCCAACTGTGAAGCGATTTTTCAAATTTCCGACATCAAACGAATAATTCATTCGGCTTCTTCCGCCAAAAGTCTGTTCATTGCGGATTTCATAATTCGTAATAAATGGATTTCGGAGGTCGGAAACCGTTCCGTAAACGCTCGTTACGTTTGTCCAATGAGCATTCAAACGATATTCTTGCGAAACACCAATATTGAATAATTTCTGATAAATCCCTGCTTTTTGCTGAATCGAACTTGGCAGAGTTGCCGTTGCCAAACGTGCCTGACTTGGGTCTTTTTCAAACTGTGCTTGATTCAATCCGCCTGGCGTTTGGTATTTAATGTCTGAATATAAAGTGCTGATATTCAATGTTTTATTGGGAGAAACAAAATAACTCGAACGCCAACTTAGTACATCACGCACGGCCGCACTATTTTGTCGATAACCATCGGTTTGGGCATGGGCATAACTCAAAACCGAATTGACTTTTTCGGAAGCCACATTCCACGAGAAATTTCTATTTTGCAAGCCATAACTGCCATAAGCCACCGACGTATTGATATAATTTGTGTGACCTTTTCGAGCATTATTTCCATCGGCTTTTGTTGCTCCGAGTAGCACAACGCCACCCGTTCCTGCTCCGTAAATGCTTCCCGCTGGGCCTTTAATTACTTCGATATTGCCGATTGTGTTCATGTCAAGTGAGTTCAGAAACGTATTTCCGTTGCCATCGGTCAGCGGAATATCATTCCAATAAACTTTCACATTACGAACCCCAAAAGGCGAACGAAGTGAACTTCCACGAATCGCCAAACGGTAACTTCCAGGCGAGCGTTCTTCCATACGAACACCAGGCAAAGTATTAAAAACTGGCACGAGCGAAGTATTTTCAAAACGCTGTATGTCTTTGATAGTAAGCACATTAACCGATGCAGCGGTTTCGCTCAACTTGCGTTCGGTTTCAAAACCTCGTACAACTACTTCGTTGAGTTGTTTGGTAGAATCAGCTTTTTGGGCGAAACAATTTAGAGCGATGAAAGCAATAAAAAGAGTATTAGAAAGGTAAGTTTTAAGCATTTGAAAGTTCTAAAAATGTAATTATTCATTAATCGAAAAAGCACCTGTATCGTATAAAGAAATAAGATTGAGGTGTAGGCTATCGGCTTGGTGTTTGAGGTTTTCTACCACATAACGTTTGTTGGAATCATCGACAATTATCAAACCTGTTTGAAATTTATTGAAAGCAGGACTTAGCTTCCGAATGGCATTGTTTGAAAGCAACACATAATCGGCGTTTCCTTGTAAATTACCGTTGAATTTTTGTTGTAACCACAAAATCCGTTTTCCTTCAAAGTCCAGAAAAGTTACGCCTTGCTTGTTGGCGTATTGATTCAGACCTAAAAAGTTTTTATTAGCAACTCCGTGTTTATCGTAATAGTTTTTGAGGTGAAAATTATAGATTTTCGGACTGTTGAGCAGAGCCGTATCGGCAATGAAAGTGGCAGATTTCCCATCAATAATACTAATACCCGATTTTTTAGGAATAAAATGAAAAGTCAAGGCTTTTTGTTGGCTTTGAAAATAATCTTTTGTGATATTTAGGCAAACTAAAATGCTCATAATCAACAAACTAACTCGCAAATATTTTACTTCTGAACGAAGAAAAAAGAAAATAATGAACATCATTGTTGCATACAAAAACAGCATTTCGGGAATTGACATCGAAAAACCTTTCAGCGTAGCAAAAGGAAGTTTTTCGACAATAAAAATGCTTTTATTGAGCCAAACGAGCGAATATTTCAAGATAAAAGCAACAATATCTGATAAAATAGGAATCGGGGCAACCATCAATAAAAGTAACCCAGCAGGCAAAACCGCAAACGAAAACAATGCTACAAATGGATTAGCAATGAGGAAAAATGTCGGAAATTGATGAAAATAATAAACGCTCAACGGAAAAGTAAACAACTGTGCCGAGAAGCAAACGCAAGTGCCTTCCCAAAGATTTCTGATAATCGGATTGTTGGGCGTAACGAGCTGATTGAGATATGGATGCAGAAAAACAATGCCAATAATTGCTAAATATGATAATTGAAAACCCACATCAACTAACCAGTAAGGATTCCAACAAAGCAGTAAAAGTGCCGATATGGCAAGCGTATTGTAAATATTCTGTCGGCGGTCGATGGCCGTTCCGATTTGAATAAACGAAAACATAACCGTTGCCCGAAGGACAGTTGAAGAAAGTCCAGTGAAAATGGCATAACCCCACAAAAGCAGAATCACGACCAACGCAAAGATTTGTTTGCCGTATTTTCCACGTTTTTTTATCCAACCCAACATCCAACCAAGAAACAAAAACAAGATTCCAACGTGCATTCCCGACACTGAAAGCACATGAATTGCTCCCGAAGCTGAGTAAGCATCAAGCAGGTCATTATCAATATCATCACGCAAACCAACGACCATCGCACTCGCAACGCCGTACTCGTTGGGCGTTTGAATACGTGCCTTGAAAACACTATCGGCATATTGATTGGACTTATACGAAAACGCCAAAATCTTAGAGGGAGCTTCGTGTCCGATTTTGATGTATTCCTGTCCCCACAAAAAATGGTGAGCATAAACGCCTTTGTTTTGTAAGAAACGTCGGTAATCAAATTCTTCTGGATTTTTTGGTGTTTCTACCTCACGAGGCGTATCTTTTATCAAAAAAACATCGCCGTATTGAGGCTTTTCTGACTCCTGTCGATTGAAATAAAGGAGCGTTTTACCCGTAGAATTTTGCCATTTACCATCAACTTTTATCGCATTTATTTCGGCTTCAACTTTATAGGTTTTGGGTTTTGTTTCGGCATTTGAAATGATAACAGCCTGATAATGAGTAAACTGTGGCAAATTGGAATAATGATTTGGCTGATTGATAGCAGTTTTCTGATAAGTGAGCAACCAACCAGCCAAGAAAATAATGAGTATCAACGTCGTTCCACGCAAAATTGGCTTTTTTATGAAAATTGAAGCCACAAAAACGACCAATAAACCGCCAATCAAGTAATAGATAATTGTTGGAGAAAACGGTAGAACGCCGCCCAACGGAACGCCTCCCGACGGAATGCCGCCCAACTGTGTTTGCAAGAAAACAGTTATTCCCAAAATAAAAAACAGCAAATATCTGATTACTGGAAAAGCGGTGAATTTCATTTTAAAATCAAGATTATTTTACTAAAAAAGGTCTAATAATTTTTGTCCATTCGGCGTAGCCCGCAGGTTTCATGTGAAGGCTATCACCCACAAAATAATCACCATTAATGCTACCATTTGGGCGATACATCGCAGGGCGAATATCAATAAATGTAAAGTTTTTATGCTTCTTGATATAGTCTTCAATCATAGCATCGGCTTTTGCAACTTTCGCCCAATCGGTTTTTCTCGAAATTGAAGGTTTCATCGAAACATAATAAACCTTCGTTTTCGGCAGTTGATTTTGAATCAAAGTGGCCAATTCGGCAAAATTATCAAAAACTTGTTCGGGAGTTCGTTGTGGTTTTCCCATGAAAAGGTCATTTTCGCAGTAAAGAACAATTGTTTTTGGCTTATACGGCACGAGCATTCGTTCGGCATAATAAGTCATTTCGGGAAAAGTAGCAGACCCAAAGCCATGATTAATAACCGAAAGCGGAGCAAAATCTTCTTTCAAAGTTTTCCAAAGTCGGATGCTCGAACTTCCATAAAAAACGGTTTGCCCTTGTAATTTTTCCAAGCCAATTTCGGCATCTTTTTTTTCATAATTGATAATCTCACTTTCAAGTCGATTGACTTTATAATCAACCTCATCGGGCGGTGCAATGGGCGTGTAAGATATGGTGCGTTGGCAAGCAACAACGGCAA
>JBKBSS010000083.1:6776-11656 GCA_046291385.1 Emticicia sp.
AATAATAAAGCAATTGGAAGCAGTAAATATTTTTTTGTCATGTTTTACAGGGTGTTGAACAATGGTTTATCAAAAATAGTAAAAACTTGTTAGCAAAGATTTGAAAGATTTGACAACTTTTCAAAAATTGTCAAATCCTGTAAATCTAACAATCTTTTTTAATCGTGTCTAAAATGATTTAGCTTTGTATTTCAAAATATAGACATAATGAACCAAAACATCGACAAACTTTATAAGATTGCTCAAAAGGAAGAACGTTTGATAATTGGCTTAATGTCAGGCACTTCGATGGACGGACTTGACGTGGCTCTGTGCAAATTTCGTGGCAGTGGCGGAGATACCGAAGTGAGCATCGTAGCTTTTGAAACGGTTAGTTTCGCAGAAGAAGTTAAAGACGAAATCAGAAAGATTTTTGCTAAATCAACCATAGAGTTTCAGCAACTTTGCGTGCTAAACCCTTGGATTGGGAATCTTCACGCCGAAATTATTAATGATTGTTTGAAAAAATGGAATATTTCAGCCGAAGACGTTGACCTAATCGCCAGTCATGGACAAACGGTTTTTCACGCTCCAAAAATCCTTCATGGACTCGAAAAATTCCCGAATGCCACGCTTCAAATTGGTGATGGCGACCATATTGCGGTCAAAACAGGCATTATTACTTTCTCAGATTTTCGTCAAAAACATTGTGCAGCGGGCGGCGAAGGAGCTCCACTGGCAGCTTATGGCGATTACTTGATTTTTTCAAAACGTGGCGAAAATCGCATTTTGTTAAACATGGGCGGAATTGCCAATTTTACATATTTAGCAGGAAATCTTGATGCAAACGAAGTTTTTGCGACCGATACTGGCACAGGAAATACGCTCATTGACGCTTACGTGAAAAAATATTTTGGTTTATCTTATGATGAGGATGCCAAAATCGCCAGTCGTGGAACGGTAAACCAAGATTTACTTACCGCACTGAAAAATAATGAATTCTTTTCAAAACCGCTTCCAAAAACGACAGGTCCCGAATTGTTTAATCTTGAATATTTGAAAAACGCACAAGCGAAAAGTGAAACTTTGACACTTTCGCACGAAGATATTTTGGCAACATTATGTCGTTTTTCAGCCGAAACTATTGCCGAAGCAATTTTACAGTTTCTAAAAAACTCCCCTTCAGGGCAATCCGATGGGTCGGTCGGGGGTATCTACGGAAGCGGCGGCGGAGTTCATAATCCTTTAATTATGAGCAATTTGCGAGAATTATTACCCAATTTTGATTTTCAAAAAACCGATAATTTGGGTATTGCAGGCGATGCAAAAGAGGCTGTTTTATTCGCAACTTTGGCCAACGAAGCAGTTGCGGGAGGGCAAACAGACTTTGGCTCACGTCAAGGTGTTCCGAGTGTTAGCATGGGTAAAATTTCATTTCCGAAATAATTTTAACCAACTTTATATAATATTTTAAGCGAAACATCAGCCTATTTCGTTATAATTGAAAATAGCCTGAGTAAAAACTTTATAAGATGTCCTCAATAAACAATGTCAAAAGACACATTTCCCTTTTGGGTTTACTGTGTATCGTTTCTTTAAACGCCTTCTGCCAAATTGTCATTTCTCACCCCGTTGAGCGAATGATTTTTCAGCGAAATAACTCTAATCAAGCACAAATCAATGTTGCTGGTACTTATTATTCGGCCATTGATAGAATTGATGCCAGAGTCGTGGTTCAACAAGGTGGCACAACAACGGCATGGACTACGATACAAACAAATCCGAGTAATGGCTATTTTTATGGAACGCTTACCGCAACAGGTGGTTGGTACAGTTTAGAAGTAAGGGCTTACAAAAACAATGTTTTGATTGATACCAAAACTATTCAGAAAGTTGGTGTGGGCGAAGTTTTTGCTATTGCGGGGCAGTCTAACGCACAAGGTGGAGCAGGGGTAAGTACACCCGCCACCGACGACCGTGTGAATTCGGTAAATTACAGTGATAATTTGACAAGTTATAATAGATTACCAATTGGTTTCTCAAAAATGGTTGGTGATTCTGGGAAAATTGGTCCTTTTCATTATGTTCCGTGGGCGTGGGGGAAATTAGGCGATTTGTTGGCAAGCAAATTAGGTGTTCCGATTTTGTTTTATGGAGCTGGTCATGGTGGAACTTCGAGTGAAAACTGGAGTAAATCTGCCCAAGGTTTGCCATATAACGGAGAAAGTTGGAAGCGTCAAGATTTGGGAGCCCCATATCGGGCTTTAGAAAATAGTGTAGCCTATTATGGCAGTTTAACTGGGCTTCGAGGTGTACTTTGGCATCAAGGAGAAAGTGACCCTGAAACCTTTTTTGTTCCTTATTATGAAAATATAAGAAATGTAATCTACAAAACTCGTGAAAATGCCGAGCATAGCACATTGGCTTGGATAGTGGCAAGAGTATCGAGAAATCCAGAACCCCACGATGGGCCTATTTTTG
Organism: Emticicia sp.; assembly: GCA_046291385.1. GTDB lineage: Bacteria > Bacteroidota > Bacteroidia > Cytophagales > Spirosomataceae > Emticicia. The sequence goes on from JBKBSS010000083.1 coordinate 9,237, forward strand.
GTCAAAATACGCTGATTTCTGGTTTTAATAATGACCCTAACTATCCACCAGTTCCCAATGTTTTTGCTGGACCAAACACTGATAATATTAATGGTTCAGCAAATCGGACGGACGGTATTCACTTCGATACTTATGCAGGACAAATTGAGTTTGCCAATGCGTGGAACGCCAATCTCGACAATACTTTTTTTACCAGCTCAACACCAATGATGGCATCGCCACTATTGGCAGTTACACTAAGCTGTAATCTTTCAAATACGTCTAATCCAATTTCGTTGAATTTACCTGTTGGTTACAATAAATATGCTTGGTCGAATCGACAAAATACTGTTTCCGAGTCGGTTGGGTTTAATTATAGCGGTTGTTGTCAATACACCAATATTCCCCCTGTCGGTTACGAAAATCTCAACTGGCGAACTCTGGATAGTGTGGCTACGATTTCAGTTTCTTCGGCCAGATTTGCCGCTAACGTTCGGAAAACATCAAAGAAAGTGCTTTTTAGTCCAGTTATTGATTTGACGACCTTTACTTTACCAACAAATCCAACTTTCATCGCTTCGGCTTCGCAAGTAAGACCTAACGAAAACCTGACACTTACGGGTGCAAACTGCAATGGAAGCTATGTATGGTCAACGGGAGTGAGCGTAAATCCGCTTACTTTTGCTCCAGCAGCAACGGCAGCTTATACGGTTCAATGTAAAACTTTGCATTGTATTAGTCCTGTTTCATCGCCACAGTCTGTTATAGTTTCGTCTTGTTTTCCGAATAGTTTATCTTTAAATGGTTCGGTGAGTGCGGCCGAGTCGGCTTATGCAAGTAAACAGTCGATACAAAGTAATCAGATTATTCAATTAAGCGGCAAAATTGATTATAATGCCAAAACGAGAGTAGAGCTTTTACCAGGTTTTGAAGCAAAATCAGGGGCGGTTTTTAAAGCTTTTATTTTGGGTTGTGATTGAAATGGTTAAAAGAATAATTATTTTATATTTGTCAAAATAAATAAAGCCTCTATGCAATTAATATCCTACGTTAAGATAAGTAACTTTAAAAGTTTTGGTGAAGATATTACAATTGATTTTAGCGAGCCATCAGTTATTATTGGACCAAATAATTCTGGTAAAACAAGTGTTCTTCAAGCATTAGCAATGTGGAATATGGGTATCAAAACGTGGTTTCGGGAGAAAGGACAGGGAAAGAGTAAAAGTAAAAAGGGAACAAGTATAAATAGGTTAAATATAACACAAGTACCCATACAAGAAGCTAAGTATTTTTGGCAAAATGCCACAGTGAGAACATCGACGATAAGTGTAGAACTTAAAATTTCGGTTGGGTTAGTTTTTGATGGTAAAATTCAAGAATGTAGTGTTATTTTTAAGTACTTTAATGCTGAGTCAATCTATTGTTTTCCTGACGAAATATCATTAAATATTGAAGGCTTATTAGCTTATGCAAGCGAATTAGATGTTAAGATTCTCTACCCAATGTCAGGTATTGCTCGTGAAGAACCACTAATTGCAGAAGGTAGAATTGATGTTTTAGTTGGACAAGGACAAACATCGGAAGTATTGAGAAATATTTGTTATAAAATTGTAGAAAATGACCAAAAAAATCAAACCAATGATTGGGCGACAGTAACCAATCTAATGAAAAAGCTTTTCGGAATAGAACTTTTAAAACCGTTCTTTAATGTGCCACAAGGAACAGTAGAATTATCTTACATGATTCCTGGAATAGCCTCTAAAAAGAATAGTTTAGATATTGGGTTAAGTGGTCGTGGACAACAAGAAATGTTGCTTTTAATTTCTTATATACATATACACAAAAGGTCTATTTTACTACTTGATGAACCAGATGCACACCTTGAAATTTTAAGACAAAAACAAGTTTTTAGTGTTTTAAAGCATCTTTCAGAAATTAATGGGAATCAAATTATAATCGCAACGCACTCTGAAGTAATTCTAAATGAAGCCTCTGATAATAATTTAGTGCTATTGCTTGATGGAGAAACAATTAATCTTGCAGATAAAAAAACGATAAAATCAGCACTAAAAGATTATGGATTAGAACATTATTACAAAGCCAAGCTTTCTAAAGCAATTATATATATTGAAGGAAATACTGATTTAGAGATTCTAAGGGCTTTTGGTTCAAAACTAAAACACCCTGTGGTTGATATTTTAGATGATAAGGTTTACTCGTATTATGTTGCAGATAATGAGCCATATAGTGGCTTAGACAATGAAATAAATATTGCTTCGGGTTACTATAAAAGTGCTAAAAATCATTTTCAAGCTATCCAAAGATGCGTTCCTACTCTTAAAGGAATCGGTATTTTTGATAATGATAATAATAATCGAACAGATGAAGTAAGGGCTGACTTTGCATTACTATATTGGAGAAAATATGAAATCGAAAACTAT
>JBKBSS010000084.1:0-11637 GCA_046291385.1 Emticicia sp.
GGAAACCCAATCATCACGACATCAGTAAAAGATGATATTGATGATATGCTGGAATATCCCAACGAAATTGAGGTAATCTACTCACAAAACAGCGAAAAAGTAGATATTATCATCGACGGAGGTTGGTGTGGAATCGAACCCTCGACGGTAGTTTTGGCAGTTGATGATGACTTTGAAGTAATTCGTGAAGGTGTCGGAGATTTGAGCGAATTTTTGTAGCACAACCGCTTCGTCGGCCGCTGCCGTCCGATTTAAAAGTTGTGCCATTTTGGACTCTTCACAATTTATAAAATTGTACTACACTCCATGCACTACATACTCCTCCACCTCGTCAACTTCAACCAACATTTTATCATTAATTGAAGATAAACTTACTTTCTTGGTTTCATTAATGAGCATCGGGTCGTATTTTGCCGTTACACGTACATAGTTTTCTGTCCAACCGTGCATATTACCATCCTCAATGTCTTCTTCAAAAAGTACTGAAAATTGCTTACCAATCTGGCTTTCGTAAAAAAATCTTTTTTTCTTGTCTGATAATATATGAAGCATTTTCGAGCGTTCAGCACGTTTGTTTTGCGGAACGGTCGGTTTGATAGTAATTGCAGTTGTATTTGGTCTTTCTGAATAAGTAAATACATGTAAGTAACTGATATTCAGCTCATTCAGGAAATTATATGTTTCTAAAAATTCCTCCTCTGTTTCCCCAGGATGCCCAACAATCACATCAACACCAATGCAGCAATCAGGCATTAGTTGTTTGATTTTATTGACTCTCTCTACGTAAAGTTCACGTTTATAACGGCGTTTCATCAAGGCTAAAACTTTGCTCGAACCCGATTGCAACGGAATATGGAAATGCGGAACAAATCGCTTCGATTTTGCCACAAACTCAATGATTTCGTCAGTCAAAAGATTCGGTTCAATACTCGAAATACGGAAACGCTCAATTCCTTCAACTTCGTCTAATTCTTTAATCAAATCGAAAAAAGTTTCTACTCTAATACCATTTTGCAGACCGAAGTCACCAATATTTACTCCTGTCAAAACGATTTCTTTTACTCCACTTTCAGCAATTTCTTTTGCAGCTTTGACAACATTTACTATCGAATCTGAACGGCTTTTTCCACGAGCTAAAGGAATAGTGCAATATGAACAGGGATAATCACAACCATCTTGCACTTTCAAGAAAGTACGAGTTCGGTCATTTAAAGAATATGAAGTATGATAATCAACGGCTTCTTCGATATTTGAATTGAAAATGGCAGCATTTTCGGATTTCTCACGAGGTTCTTTTACAAAATCACCCAATAAGTCAACCAAACGGAATTTTTCAGCCGCACCCAAAACCGCATCAACACCTTCAATTTCAGAAATTTCTTGCGGTTTTAATTGAGCATAACAACCAATAATTGCCACATAACCATCAGGATTTACTCGATTGGCTTCTTTGACAATCTTTTTACATTTCTTATCGGCATTTTCAGTTACCGAACAAGTATTGATAATAAATATATCGGGCGTTTCATTAAATTCAACTTTCTGATAACCACGACTCTCAAACATTCGTCCGATTGTCGAAGTTTCTGAATAATTTAACTTACAACCCAGTGTATAAAATGCTACTTTTTTCATTACATGTTAATTTCTAAGGAAGGCTTCGGACTGGGCGTCTCCCTTTAACGAAGCCTTCTTTTTTCGACTCTTTCAAACTACAAAGTTAGATAAAAATCAGTTCGTTTTTGATAGAAATTTTGACTTTCACCATTTAAAGCTGCTCAAAACTGCATTATTTCAAGAAGAACTATAAACATACTTTCTATATTTTCAAATCTCCAAATTTTCAGATTTTCAAATTAGTAATTTCTCGCATTCTTCATTTAATTGGATTAATTTTGCGTTTTCAAAAACCTCTACAAAATAGCGACAAAATGATTCATTTCTTCGGAAGCCAAGACACCGTATTTGCCCTACAAACGCAAAACAATCTTTCAAATGAAGACATCAAAAAACTCCTTTGGCTTTTTAATAGTCAAATTGATGATAAATTCACGATTACAAACATCAGTAATTCATCATTAAAAGCATATTTTGTTGGGCCACGTGCGGCAATGATTACGCCGTGGAGTACAAATGCCGTAGAAATTACTCAAAATATGGGTATTTCGGGCATCATTCGCATTGAAGAATTTAAAGCAATTGACGAAAACTTTAAAGATTTCGACCCAATGCTTTCACAAAAATATACCGAACTCAATCAAACAATTTATACAATCAACGTTCAACCAGAACCGATTATCGAAATTGATGATATTGCGGCTTATAATAAAAAAGAAGGTCTTTCGCTGAGTGTCGAAGAAGTTGAATATTTGAATAACCTTTCCACAAAATTGGGCAGAAAATTAACTGACTCAGAGGTTTTTGGCTTTTCACAAGTAAATTCGGAACATTGCCGTCATAAAATTTTCAACGGAACATTTGTCATTGATGGCGTAGCTAAAGAAACCTCACTTTTCAAGTTAATCAAGAAAACTTCGGAGACAAATCCAAACGATATTGTTTCGGCTTATAAAGATAATGTGGCCTTTATCAAAGGTCCAAAAGTTACGCAATTTGCTCCTTTAAGTGCCGATAAACCAGATTTTTACGCTGAAAAAGAATTTGATTCGGTCATTTCAGTAAAAGCCGAAACCCATAATTTCCCGACAACAGTCGAGCCTTTCAACGGTGCGGCAACTGGTTCGGGTGGTGAAATTCGTGACCGTCTGGCGGGTGGACAAGGTTCGTTACCATTGGCAGGAACTGCGGTTTATATGACTTCTTATTCTCGTCTGGAAGAAAATCGTCCATGGGAAAAAGGTATGGCAGAACGTCCGTGGTTGTACCAAACGCCAATGGATATTTTGATAAAAGCCTCGAATGGTGCCTCTGATTTTGGCAATAAATTTGGTCAGCCACTCATTACAGGTTCGGTTTTGACATTTGAACATGAAGAAGATGCACGAAAACTTGGTTTCGATAAAGTAATTATGATGGCTGGTGGAATTGGCTACGGAAAAGCCGAACAAGCAATCAAGCAAAAGCCAACAGTTGGCGATAAAGTTGTTATTTTGGGCGGTGAAAACTACCGAATCGGTATGGGTGGAGCGGCAGTTTCATCGGCCGATACTGGTGCTTTTGGTTCAGGAATTGAGTTAAATGCCATTCAGCGTTCAAACCCCGAAATGCAAAAACGTGCCGCTAATGCCATTCGAGGTTTGGTTGAAAGTGACCATAATCCAATCGTTTCGATTCACGACCACGGTGCGGGTGGACATCTCAACTGTTTATCAGAATTGGTGGAAGAAACGGGCGGTTTAATTGATTTAGATAAATTGCCAGTTGGCGACCCTACCCTTTCGGCCAAAGAAATCATCGGAAATGAGTCGCAAGAACGTATGGGACTTGTGATTGGCGAAAAAGATTTAGGTATTTTAAAACGTATTGCCGACCGTGAGCGTTCGCCGATGTATGAAGTGGGTGACATTACTGGAAGTCATCGTTTTACGTTTGAATCAAAATCAACTGGTGCAAAACCAATGGATTTTGCGATTGAAGATATGTTTGGCAGTTCGCCAAAATTCATCATGGACGACAAAACCATTGAAAGAAATTATTCAGATTTAGCATATTCTGCGGAAAACATACCAGCTTATCTCGACCAAGTACTTCAACTCGAGGCGGTTGCGTGTAAAGATTGGCTAACAAATAAAGTTGACCGTTGCGTAGGTGGACGAGTTGCCAAACAACAATGTGCAGGGCCTTTGCAACTGCCTTTAAATAATGTGGGCGTAATGGCTTTGGACTTTAAAGGAAAGGAAGGAATCGCCACAACAATCGGGCATTCGCCAGTTTCGGCGTTAGTTGACCCAGTTGCGGCTTCCCGAACTGCGATTGCAGAATCTTTATCCAATATCGTTTTTGCACCTTTAAAGGATGGTTTAAAATCAGTTTCGCTTTCAGCAAACTGGATGTGGGCTTGTAAAAATGAAGGTGAAGATGCTCGTTTATATGAAGCAGTAAAAGGTTGTTCAGATTTTGCGATTGAACTCGGAATCAATATTCCAACGGGAAAAGATTCACTTTCGATGAAGCAAAAATATCCAAACGATGAGGTGATTGCCCCAGGAACGGTGATTATTTCGGCTGGAGGAAATTGCTCGGATATTACGAAGGTTGTTGAGCCAGTTTTGAAACGAAACGGTGGAAATATTTATTATTTAAACCTTTCGCAAGATTCGTTTAAACTCGGAGGAAGCTCATTTGCACAAATTTTGAATAAAGTTGGTAGCGAAGTTCCGACAATTAAAGATGCAGCATATTTCAAAACTGCATTCAATATTTTGCAAGATTTAATCAAAGCTGATAAAATACAAGCAGGACACGATATTGGTAGCGGTGGATTGATTACAACTTTGCTTGAAATGTGTTTTGCCGATATAAATCTCGGTGCAACTGTTGATTTGAGTAATTTGGGAGAAACGGACTTTGTAAAAATATTGTTTTCTGAAAATATTGCAATCGTAATTCAGGCAAATGAAGAAATTGAGTCTGTTTTTGCTGAAAATAATATTGAAATATTTAAAATTGGTGCTGTCAATGACGAAGCCGAATTAAATATTAATCATTTGACATTTAACATTCCTCAACTGAGAGATACTTGGTACAAAACTTCATTTTTACTTGATTCAAGACAAGCTAAAAATGGCGTTTCACTCGAAAGATACAATAATTACAAAAATCAGCCATTAAATTATGCCTTTCCAACTCAATTTGATGGCAAAAAGCCAGTAATTGATGCAAGCAAACCAAGACCAAAAGCGGCAATTATTCGTGAAAAAGGCAGTAATTCGGAGCGAGAAATGGCAAATGCGATGTATTTGGCAGGTTTTGATGTAAAAGACGTTCACATGACTGATTTGATTTCAGGTCGTGAAACGCTTGAAGATATTCAATTTATCGGTGCAGTTGGTGGTTTTTCTAATTCGGATGTTTTAGGTTCGGCTAAAGGTTGGGCAGGAGCATTTTTATACAATGAAAAAGCCAATACGGCTCTCAAAAATTTCTTTGCGAGACACGATACACTTTCAGTTGGTATCTGTAATGGTTGTCAATTATTGATGGAATTGGAATTGATTAATCCAGAACATGAAGTACACGGAAAACTCCACCACAATACTTCTCACAAACACGAAAGTATTTTTACATCAGTAAAAGTGCAGAAAAACAACTCGGTGATGCTTTCAACTCTCGAAGGTGCAACTTTGGGTGTTTGGGTTTCGCACGGTGAAGGAAAATTCAATCTTCCATATTCAGAAGACCAATATAATATTGTAGCAAAATACGGTTATGCTGAATATCCAGCCAATCCGAATGGTTCTGACTATAATACTGCCATGATGTGCGATGCCACTGGCCGCCATTTGGTAATGATGCCGCATATTGAGCGTTCGACATTCCCGTGGAACTGGGCAAATTATCCTGAACGCAAAAATGATGAAGTTTCGCCTTGGTTAGAAGCTTTCGTGAATGCTCGTAAGTGGGTTGAAGCGGTAAAGTAATTATACATTTTTATGAGTTTAACGTCGGCAGCGTTTTGAACGCTGCCGACGTTTTTTTGTATCAACGAACTTGGAAGTTCGCTCCACAGAAAACAAAAAACCCCACGAAATATCATGGGGCTTTGTGAACAAAATATTATTCGAAAAAAAATCTTTATGATTAAGCTGTTACTTTAGCTGTCTTTACTGTTTTGATGATACGAGCTGCAACTTTATACGGGTCAGCAGCAGAGTTTGGACGACGGTCTTCCAACCATCCTTTCCATCCTTTCTGTACGGCTGCAATCGGAATACGAATTGAAGCACCACGGTCAGAAACTCCGTAAGAGAATTTATCAATTGACTGTGTTTCGTGCTTACCAGTCAAACGTAAGTGGTTATCAGCACCATAAACAGCGATGTGTTCTTTAACAAATGGAGCAAAAGCTTGACAAATTGTCTCGAAATCTTCTTTCTTGCCAGAAGTTCTCAACAAAGTATTTGAGAAGTTTGCGTGCATACCCGAACCATTCCAGTCAGTTTCGCCCAATGGCTTACAGTGGTAGTTGATTGAGATACCATATTTTTCACCGATTTTTTCAAGTAAATAACGTGCAACCCACATTTCGTCACCTGCTTGTTTTGCACCTTTTGCAAATCCTTGGAACTCCCATTGTCCAGCAGCAACTTCAGCGTTGATACCTTCAATATTTAATCCTGCTTGCAAACATACTTCAAGGTGTTCTTCAATCATGTCACGACCAAAAGCATTAGCTGCACCTACTGAACAGTAGTATTGGCCTTGTGGTGCTGGGAAACCGTTTGCTGGGAAACCAACTGGCTTATTTGTTTCGTTGTTCCACAAGAAATATTCTTGCTCAAATCCGAACCAAAAATCATTATCTTCATCTTCAATAGTGGCACGACCATTAGATTCGTGAGGCGTTCCATCTGCATTCAAAACTTCACACATCACTAAGAAACCTGCACCAAGGCGAGTTGGGTCTGGGCAAATGAAAACTGGCTTCAATAAACAGTCAGAAGAACCACCTTCTGCTTGCTGCGTTGACGAACCATCGAAAGACCACATATCGCAATCTTCTAAGTTACCACTGAAGTTTCTTTCAATTTTAGTTTTGCTACGAAGGCTTTGCGTTGGTTTGTAACCATCAAGCCAAATGTACTCTAACTTTGCTATTGGAACGTTTGCCATTGTTGTAATTTTTTAATGTATTGCGGTTATCAATCAAAGAATATGATACAAATATATAACACCAAAACAATATAATATTCTTTGAAAGGCAATTATTTTAGTTGATTATTCTAAATTCTTTATAAAGTACAACTTTTTGTAGGATTCGTTTGGTTTTGTTATTTTTGTAAGGTTGAGTTTGAACCAGAATTTCAGAAAATTAATATTTTTTTTAGTTATACCTACCCTATTTCAAACCTAATTACTAAGTATTTAAAACTTTAATGAGTATTTACACTCAAATTTAAACCTTGATTTCGATAATTTTGTATTTTAAGCAATATAATTATTCACAGAAATCAAATTTAAAGCAAATTGTTTTTTCAATAAAAAAGTCACAGGCTTTTCAACCTGTGACTTCTATCTCGTAATATAAAACTGAGTAATTTGAAGACTAAATAATGGAATTTCTCTTGTTGAAAACAATCAGACAACCACTCTATTTATCTAAATAATCTTGAAACATTCGCTGCATGAGTGCTTTGCCGAAGTCTTGCTCTTTTGGCGTAATATTACCCTTACTTTGAATTATTTTATGACCAATATTATCAAAAACATAATCTTTTGACTGATTTACGTAGCCAAAACCATTATTAAACGCAAAAAACGCCCACGGTTTTGTTTTTACGTCAAAAATATTTTTGCTCCAATTATAAGCATAAGCATTCAGATTTACTTGTCGAAGCACGGTTGAAGCCAAATCTATTTGAGAATATACGTTTGTCACCTCGATACCTTTTTTCTCCAATGCACCGCCCAACCAAAGCATCGGAATCTTGAAATCATCAACTTTTTGGCCAGTTTCGGGTATTCGATGACCGTGGTCAGCAATGACAACAATTAATGTATTTTCCCACCAAGTTTGTTTTTTTGCTTCTGCAATAAAATTACCAAAAGATTGGTCGGCATAAAACATAGCATTCATAAACTTACTTTCTTCATCTTCGCCAGTAAATTTGGTTGTAATTGGCACTTCAAATGGTTCATGGCTACTCAAAGTTAGCAAAGTAGAAAAGAATGGTTGATTGATTTTTGCATGGTCTTGCAAGAATTTTTGATAAACCGCCCCATCTTGAGCCCCCCATTTCGAGTTCCAATCTTTGGGGTCGAAATCTTGTTTACTTACAATTCGCTGAAAATCAGCTTCGTATAAATAAGATTTTATGTTGGCAAAATCGGTTTCGCCACCATAGTAAAAAGCCGTTGAATACGCATTATTACCAAAATCTTTGCTCAAAACTGGCAATTTTGAAGATTTATTGGGTTCGGTAATAATCGAAGCTGTCGGCTGGGCAGGATAGCCACTCAAAATTGCGGGTAAACCTTTATCGGTTCGGTCGCCGCTGGCATAAATATTCGAGAAATAAATCCCTTCCGACTTTAAAGCGTTGAATTGTGGCGTAACTGACTCGCCATTAATTATTTTTGCGGTGGCTTTTTTCGTAAAACTTTCCCAAACAATAAAAATAATATTTGGCTTTTTAATCTCTTTCTTCAAAACATTTTGAGTCGTATTTGAAGTCGAATAAAGTTCTCTAATGTTTTCTGATAAAGATTCCTTCGGTAAATACGTAAACGGATTTACTTTATCATAAGTACCATTGACAATTGAACTCATAAAATTCCAGGGAGCATTGACAGCCGAAATATTGGCAAAATTATTTGTCGAAAAATAAACCGTACTTTGATTCATCGGTGAAATGCCCAAACTTCCTCTAATCGGAACTATTAAAGCCACCAAACAAACAACTGAAATAGGAATAAAAGGAAGATTTTCGATGTAATTCCAATTGTCAATATTGCGAGTAATGATGCGGTAAACTATGTAAGAAGCAATAATCAGCAAAAGAGTAAAACTAATAAAAAGCTGCAATAAAGGCGAAGAACTTACCGAAGCCCAAGCCTCACGAGGCGATTTTAAATAATGCAGTGGCGTGGCATCAAGGCGATATCCCCAAGTATTGAATACTTGTAAATCAATTACAACAATCAAAGTAATAAAGAAAACCGCAACAAATGTATAAGAGAAAATCCAGTTTTCGAGGCGGCTTTTTTTGATAAAATTTGAAATGATTACCAATACAAAAGGAATAACTGATAAATAACCCGACATCGAAAAATCCATTCTGATTCCGTTCCAAAAGATACCCCAAACAGTCTCCAGCGTCAATAACTTTGTATCTTCTATGTGGTAACTCAAAAAAATCACTCTTGCCGATAAGAAGTATATCACCCAAAAGCAAAAATAAATTAGTAGAAATTGTAAGCGTTCTTTCATTAAATTGTTTGATTTGCTTAATTTAGCCCAAATATAAGATAAGAAATGATATTATTGAATTTACGAATTACGAATTACAAATTACGAATGCAATAACTATCTTATAATCAACAATTTAACAAAATTCACTCATTCATTTATTTGTCAAGTTATACAAGGTTATTTAGAAGTTACTTGATTATAAGCTACTTTTAAAATATGACTCATTCAAATCAATATTTCTAAAAACACACATTTTCCACCTCTAACAAACAACAATATTATTCGTAAACTATCAAAAAAATGGCAAGATTAAGATTTAAAGCAGTTGAAGAAGCACAAAACAGAGCTGCAACCAAAGTAGATATTCCAACTGGAAAAGTAACCGATTTTTACGGTTCAAATATTTTTAATGATGAAGTAATGCGAGCAATGCTCTCGCCAGAAGCATACATGAAAGTGACGGTCGCCATCAAAAGTGGTGATAAAATCGACCGTGAAATTGCGGATGAAGTGGCGGCTGCCATGAAATCTTGGGCGGTTTCAAAAGGTGCAACGCATTATACGCATTGGTTTCAGCCGCTAACGGGCGGTTCGGCCGAAAAACACGATGCTTTTTTTGATATTAATCTCGATGGAAAAGCCGTTGAAAAATTCAAAGGAAGTGCTCTAACCCAACAAGAACCCGATGCTTCTTCATTCCCAAATGGTGGCATCAGAGCCACTTTCGAGGCTCGTGGATATACGGCTTGGGACCCAACTTCGCCCGCATTTATTATGTATAACGAAGCTGGAACTGGCACACTTTGTATTCCTTCGATTTTTGTTTCTTACACTGGCGAATTACTCGACTCAAAATCGCCTTTATTGAAATCGCTTCACGCACTCGATAAAGCCGCTACCGAAGTTGCAATTATTTTCGACCGCCACGTTGAGAAAGTTTCGGCAACGCTTGGAGCTGAACAAGAATATTTTTTGGTTGATAAATCTTTGTTTAATGCTCGTCCAGATTTAATGATGTCGGGACGTACCGTTTTTGGGCATCCGCCAGCAAAAGGTCAGCAGCTCGACGACCATTATTTTGGTTCAATTCCTCCCCGTGTCAATGCTTTTATGGTTGATTTTGAATTTGAAGCCTTAAAGCTCGGTATTCCAGTTCGTACTCGCCACAATGAAGTTGCTCCTGCTCAATTTGAGGTTGCTCCAACTTTTGAAGAAGTAAATCTCGCCTGCGACCACAATATTTTATTGATGGATTTAATGCGAAAAATAGCCAGAAAACACAATTTCGAGGTACTTTTTCACGAAAAACCATTTGCTGGAATCAACGGAAGCGGAAAACATAATAACTGGTCGCTGGGAACTGATACAGGTGTAAATTTATTGAGTCCAAGTACAAAACCTAAAGAAAGTTTACGTTTTGTGACATTTTTGGTAAACGTCGTAAAAGCCGTTCACGATAATGCAGATTTACTTCGTGCGAGTATCGCTTCGGCAGGAAACGAACACCGTCTGGGGGCAAACGAAGCTCCGCCAGCCATCATTTCGATTTTCTTAGGCACTCAAATGACCAAGGTATTGAATGACCTCGAAAACAAAGAAATCGTATCCATCGAAAAAGGCGAAAATGCGTACATTAAACTTGGTTTAAATCGTATTCCATCAATTTTGTTGGATAATACTGACCGTAATCGTACTTCACCGTTTGCATTTACTGGTAATAAATTTGAGTTTAGAGCAGTAGGTGGTGCAGCAAATTCGGCACAACCAATGATGATTCTGAATACAATTGTGGCGAATCAGTTAATCAAATTCAGAGCCGATTATGATGCCGAAATGAATGACCACGACGGCAAAAAAGAAGAGGTAATCGTAAAAATCCTGAAAGGATACATCAAGGAAAGTAAAAAGATTTTGTTTGAAGGAAACGGCTACGGTGATGAATGGAAAGAAGAAGCTGCCAGTCGTGGTTTATCGAATATTGCCAGCACGCCCGAGGCACTAAAAGCCTATTTGAGAAAAGATTTTATTGATATCTTTGAGCGTATGGGAGTCTTGACCGAAAGAGAATTTCATGCCCGTTATGAGATTGAACTGGAGAACTATATCAAGAAAATACAAATTGAATCTCGTTTAATTGGAGATTTAGCTATGAATCACGTAGTTTCTACGGCAGTGAAGTATCAGACTCGCTTGGTTCAAACAGCAAAGGCATTGAAAGATATGGAGTTGATAACCGAAGCTGAGCCTGTGATAAATATTATCAAAGAAATATCTGAGAGAGTGACAATCATTTCAAAATTAGTCCATGAAATGACCGAAGCTCGCAAACGAATCAATCACATTGATGACATCGAAGAACACGCTAAACTTTACGGAAATGAAGTAAAAGGTTTCTTTGAAGAAATCAGATACCACGTCGATAAACTGGAAATTTTGATTGATGATGAAGATTGGCCATTAGTAAAATACAGGGAATTGTTGTATATTCGGTGATAAATCCCAAAAATTCATGACTTCTGATAAAAAAAACAAAAGGCACCAAGTAT
>JBKBSS010000085.1:0-8250 GCA_046291385.1 Emticicia sp.
GCACGGGCTTTATTTTGCACCAACGACTGCTCCAAATCTTCTAAATTTTTGAGCATCGGTTTGGTCAATTTTTGGAATTTTGCAATCAGAGCGGTATCTTTCACACTTTTCATGTATTCACTCACCGCCTTCTTAATTTCACGCATTTGATTAATTGATTGATGATTTTCATCTAATTTCTTGTGAATCTTCATCAATAAATCAAATTGTTCTTTCAATTCGGCATCAGTTGCAGGGTTTCTTGGGTCTTTTTTGATTTCGGCAATTTCTTCTTTTACAATATTTTTACCCGAAATTAATCTCACTTTATAATTCCCTGGAGTAACTTTTGGCCCCGTTAGATTTCCAGCCCACATTGGCGAGCGTTCGCCTTGAATCTCGGTGGCATCGGCATAACGCATATTCCAAACAAAACGATTCAAGCCTTCGGTTGTTGAAAGTACACCCGCTCTTTGTTGTTTTGTATCTTCATAAAAATCTTTAGATGTCTTCAGCTCTTCTCCTTTCACATCTTTCTTGCTCGAATACGTAACGATTGTGTCGTTTGTCATGGTCAAGAATTGCAACTTGAGTTCATCTTTCGGAGAAGTCTTTAAAAAATAATTTACCAAAACGCCGTTAGCCGCATTTTGACCTTCGTCTTTTGGAGCAGCTCCACGACGACCACCATCTCCACCTTGCATACGGTACGAATGACGAGGTTTAAATAAATGAATATCGCTCGCTACTGCATTATCTTTGATATCGTGTAGCGGAGTCAAATCATCCAAAATCCAAAATGAGCGACCGTGCGTAGCAACCACTAAATCTTTTTCACGTTTGTGAACTTGTAAATCACGAATCGGCGAAATTGGCAAATTATTATTTAGCTGACTCCAAGTTGAGCCATCATCAAACGACACATAAATTCCTCTTTCAGTACCTGCATACAATAAACCTTCTTTATTTGGGTCTTCACGCACCACACGGGTGTACTCATCAGCAGGGATTCCGCTCATAATGCTCGTCCAAGTTTTACCATAATCGCTGGTTTTGAATAAATACGGTTTTCTATCGCCAAACATATATCGGGTTGCGGCCACATAAGCTTTGCCTTTTACAAAATCTGAGGTATGAATCGTAGAAATCAAAGCAAAATCGCCCAACTGCGAAGTTGGAATCGTTACACTTGACCAGTTTTTACCGTTATCTTTGGTTACATGAATATATCCATCATCCGAGCCTGCCCAAATATTTCCTTTTTCTAAATTCGATTCTGCCAAAGCAAAAATTGTTGCATAAATTTCAGCACCAGTTTGGTCGAGCGTAATTGGACCACCCGTTGCACCAGTAGTTTTTGGGTCGTTGCGAGTTAAATCTGGACTGATTGTTTCCCAAGAATGCCCTTCATCGTGCGTCACGTGAACATACTGTGAAGTTGCATACAAACGAGTATTATCATGCGGCGAAAACATTATCGGGTACGTCCATTGGAAACGGTATTTTTTCTCGGCCGAAGTATGTCCCATATTATTTTCTGGGTAAACCATGATATTTTGCTCTTGGTTATTTTCTACATTAAGTTTTGTCATATAACCATCATACGAGCCACCATAAGTAATTTTTGAGTTTTTCGGGTCAATTGCAATGTAGCCAGACTCACCCCCAGCAACCGAATACCAGTCACGAATACCAATCGAACCTCCATCAGTACGGCTTGCCACTCTTACAGTAGAATTATCTTGTTGAGAACCATAAACATTGTACGGAAAATCATTGTCGAGATGCACGTGATAAAACTGTGCCGTTGGAATATCAATATCCGAAAACGTATAACCATCATTAAAAGTCACCTCAGCCCCACCATCGTCAGCAATGATATAATTTGATGAGTTTTTAGGATTTATCCAAACATCATGCGTATCGCCGTGATGCACATTGAGATTTCTGATTGTTTTTCCACCGTCAGTCGATTTGAATGAGTTTACATTCAAAATTATCACACTATTTTCATTTTGTGGGTCAGCTTGAATATTCATGTAGTACCACGGGCGTTGCCAAAGATTTTTATTATCATTTACAAGCGTCCAATGTTCACCCGCATCGAATGACGTGTAAAGTCCACCTTTTACGTTTTCAATCATGGCATAAAGGCGATTAGAATTGGCTGGCGAAACTGCAATACCGATTTTGCCCAGAAGACCTTTTGGCATACCAGGTTTCTCATTCAATGATTCCCAAGTATCGCCACCATCAACCGATTTATATAACCCACAGCCAACACCACCACTACTCATGCTGTGTCCATTGCGATATGCCTGCCACAGAGTCGCATAAACAACTCTTGGATTATTTGGGTCGATTCTGACGTGATACGCACCAGTGCTATCATTTTTTGCCAAAATATGTTCCCAAGTTTTGCCACCATCTTTACTTCTAAAAACGCCTCTTTCTTTGTTTGGAGCAAACGGATTTCCAACGGCAGCCACATAAACCAAGTTTTGGTCGGTCGGATGCACCTCAATTGTTGCAATAGCATCGGCTTTTGGTAGCCCGATGTGTTTCCAAGTTTTACCAGCATCGGTCGATTTATACATTCCGTCACCGTAGCTAATATTACTACGCATGTCGGCTTCGCCCATTCCAACATATAACACATTTGGGTCAGACGGAGCAACGGCAATCGCCCCAACCGAACTTGATTTGAAAGTGCTATCTCCTACGTGGTTCCAGTTGGCTCCGCCATCGGTTGTTTTCCAAACTCCTCCACCGACAGCACCAAAATAATAAGTTAAAGGATGGTCAGCATGACCAGCTACCGCCAAAGAACGCCCCGCACGGAATGGGCCAATATTTCGCCAAGTAAGGTCACTGTATAGCTTTTTGTCAATTTTTGAAACAGTAGGTGTAGATAATTGCGTAGGTGGTGGTGGCGTATTTGTTTTCTTTTTTTGTGAAAACGCTGAAATTGCCAAACCACAACCCAAAAATAGAAGGGAGATTTTCTTCATGTTGATAATTTGTTAAGGTTTATCGGTAAAAATACAGTCTATGTAATAACAAAACAAAAAAAAAGGCGAAATTTGTGTAAAGAATCACCTTTCCAAATCTATAAAAACAAAACAAATATGAATTTAATAGTATTTTCGCTGACCGAAGACTTTGCAGCATTTGTAGAGCAATGGTCGCAACTTTATGACCCAAATACCAATTGGGAGTCCAACTATTATAAGCATATAAAAATCGGCAAACCATTTACCCACAACGATATCATGGAGCTATTTGAGTGGCAAAGCCAAGCAGGACTTGGAAAAATACGAACGGCAGCGATAAAAGAAAAAATATATCCGCACCTTGATTATATCAATGATATGAAGTTTGAAGATACGCTTGACTTGACGGTTTTCAACGAAAAATTTGATGATGTAGCCGCAGTTTCAAGAACTTTAATTCTGCACATGATAAAACCAGAAGTTTATCCGATGTTTGACCAAAATGTGCATGTTGCGTATAATTTCATACATGGTATAGAAATGGGGCCAAACGAATATCCAATTAAAGCCGAACCAAGATTAAAATTTTATTACAGACATTTCTTACCTTTCATCACGAAAGTAAAAGGAGATATTCCGATGAAAAAAATTGATGAAGCTCTCGATACATTCGGGCAGTTGATTAAGCGAAACCCCAAAATAAAAATATAATTCTTTCATAATCGTATGTCAATTCATAGCTTTTTCTGAAATTTGCGAGTAAATTATACTTCATAACTATGACCAACAACCAACTCGAAAAAATTATTGATAATCTGGACACCGTATTCAGGGGTGACGCTTGGCACGGGCCAGCCGTAATGGAGTTTTTAAATTCTATGCCTTTGGATATTGTTGATGTACAAAAAAACTTTTCAAAACACACCATCTGCCAAATTGTATTTCACCTGACGGCATGGAGAAAGTTTGTTTACGAAAAACTCAATGATAATATTCGGTATGATTTGGTTGATGAAAAGCAAAATTATGGTGGAGAAGAAGATATTACGCAAGAAAACTGGCCTAATCTTGT
Source organism: Emticicia sp. (assembly GCA_046291385.1). GTDB lineage: Bacteria > Bacteroidota > Bacteroidia > Cytophagales > Spirosomataceae > Emticicia. The sequence continues at coordinate 4,045 of JBKBSS010000085.1, forward strand.
CAATAATCTAAAATTATCACAAGAGCAATTGATGAATAAACTTGCAGAGTTCGATGATGATTTACTAAACAGACTCGTTCCAGGCCAAGATTATGACTATTATAAATTACTAACAGGCTTGATACAGCACGACACCTATCATCTTGGTATGATTTGGGTACTGTGGGATTGAGTATATTTAGTCCACGGTCAATAGATATGTATTTCGACTGAGTAAAGTAAACCTTAAATTAAGATTTAAAGATAAAAAATAGTACGTTCTCAACGAAAGAGAACCTTTTATTATGGAAGAATTGCAAACAACAGAACTTGAACGCATCAAAACATTGCTCAATGCCGCTTTTCATGGCGGTGCTTGGCATGGCCCTTCGGTTTTAGAAAACCTTAAAGAGATTAAACCCAAAACGGCTGGCACTCGTCAAAAAAATACACATACGATTGCTGAATTGGTTTACCACATTACGACTTGGAGGATTTTTGCATTGAAAAAAATGCAAGGCGATATTGAGTTTGTGATAAAAACAGAAAAACAAAACTGGGGAAATATCAAAGAAGTTGATGAGTTTGAGTGGGAAACCCTTCAAATGGAGCTTACCCTCAGCCACGACGAACTGATGAGTGCGTTGGAAGAAAAAGATGATACTTTCTTGCTTGAAATTGTTCCTGGGGCTGAATATGATTTTTATACTTTGCTTCACGGTATCATCCACCATGATTTATACCATAATGGACAGATTGGAATTTTGAAAAAATCAGCTCCAAAAACAGGTAAATTCGATGATGATGATGAGTTTAGAACAACCAGCTACTTTGAAGACGAATATTGATTTATGTAAATAAAAAATAAAAAGGGTCTGAAACTTTCATGGTTCAGACCCTTTTTTCATTCTGATTATCGAATAAACATCTGATAATCAACGATTAAAACTCCCACCAAACTTTATCGGGATAAAGACTATCAAGCACAACTGGCTCGCCAATCATTGGAGTTGTTAGCTTAATTTCATTATTTGCAGCCGCTTTTAAGCGTTTAATTGGCTCATTCCAAGCATGATTTGCCAAAGGAAATTTTGCCCAGTGAACAGGCATCAGTACTTTGGTTTTCAAATCTTTAGCAGCCAGAAAGGTCTCTTCGGGCAGTGTATGAATATTCTGCCAAAGTACATTATATTGTCCGTTTTCGAGCATCGCAATATCAAACGGGCCGTATTTTTCACCGATAGTTTTGAAGTGAGTATCGTATCCCGAATCGCCACCTAAAAAGAGGTTATAACCGTGAATATTTAACACAAACGACGACCAAAGCGATTTGGCACGAGTAAAACCACGCCCCGAAAAATGCCTTGCAGGAGTGGCAGTAATCGTAATATTATCGGCAACTTTTACACTTTCCCACCAATCAAATTCCACAATCTTGTCCGAACTCACGCCCCAATGTTCCAAATTAGCCCCAACGCCCAACGAAGTATAAAATTTCTTGACTTTCGATTTTAACTTTAGAATTGTTTCATAATCAAGATGGTCGTAATGGTCATGCGACAGAAACAAAATATCTATTTCAGGAAAATCTTCTGCTTGATAAACATTCGTACCTTTGAAAGCCTTCACCATAGCACTCACTGGCGATGCACTTCCACTAAAAACTGGGTCAATCAAGACCGTCGTTTCTCTTGATTTGATAAAATATGAAGAATGCCCAAACCAAACAATGGTTGGTTTTACGGCTGTTAAATTCTTCAAATCCGTTTTTATTGCAGGAATTTCTTTGGGTGGTTCTACATTTGATGGTTTATTGAAGTAGTCTTTTAATAAAGTCCAATAACTTCCATCTTCTGACATAACTGAGGTATAACTTAAATTTTGAAATGACCCATTTTTATAATTGGGTGATTTCAAGATTCTTTCGAGCCTTGTACTTTCTGAGTCTTTCCCAAAAACGGCTTGTTGCATAAATCCCCAAACTATTATAGCTAAAACAAGTATAATTCCTACAATCCAAATTGCCATTTTCTTTAAAATTTTCATCATTTTTTGTTTGTTAAATATTAACTCTTTTCGTCAACAAAATAGTTCCAAACATAAAAAGTGTAAACTTTCATTCAAAAAATGCTTTTTAACGCCTGTATTTGGCAAATTGCTAAAAATTTTAGATATTCGGGTGTGCAAATTTTCCTATTCATAGAAAGGATTTACATTTTGATTTAAAAAAAAATCGTAAATCGTAAATCGCAAATCGTAAATCCAATGTCGCTCATCAGTAACAACCTTAAATACTTGCGTCGAATCAATGGTTTGACCCAAGAACAATTTGCTCGCCGAATTGGCACCAAAAGAGCCAATGTAGGTGCTTACGAAGAATCAAGGGCCATTCCGCCAGTCGATACGCTCAAGATTATTGCCAATACTTTTGGCATTACAGTTGATGATTTTGTAAAGAAAGACATTCGTAAATTAAGAGAAACCCCCGACCTTACTTTTGGCTTTGAAGCGAAACCTTTCTATGCCAACGACCGCACCGAAGCCCCTCCAGTTTCGGCAGAAATCGACCCTTTTGATATTCCAATAAACAGCCTTCCAAATAATACTTTTGAAGAACCAACGGGCGGCGTTCCGTCGGGCGGCGTTCCGTCGGGCGGCGTTCCGCATTTTGGTACAAATACGGCAAAAGCTGAGTTTGACAATTACTCCGCTCCTTCAATTGGTGATTTAATGAAGAAATTTTTGGGAGATGAACCGCCCGTGAATTTTGAAAGAAATCCAGCACCAAAAACGACTGAAAGAGTAGCCCAAAGTGTAAATTTAAAGCCAAGTTTTGAGCAAAAACCTTACGTTGCACCTCCACAAAGTATTCCACCGAGCAATCCACAACCGACTAACTATCAAGCAACTAATCAAAATATTTCTTTAGTTAGGCGTTTTCAGTTTAACGAATATTTGGTCAAACACAGCGATTTTCATTTTCTAAAAACACTTTCTCTTTTCAATATCCCGACACTTACCAATGGCGAATATCGGGCTTTTGAAGCAGGAGAAGATTTTGCATTTGAAGGTTCATTACTTGTTGGCTCGTTGGTCAGAAACTGGCACGAAATAGCCGACGGCAAAAACTATATTTTAGTAACCAAATCGCACGGAATTATCTACCGAAGAGTGTATAATCAAGTAAAAATCAAAGGAACACTCCTACTCAGCACCGATAATAATCGTTTTCCAAGTGCCGAAATTCCGTTTACCGATGTGATAGAAACTTGGGAAATTAAAGCCTTTGTGAGCCACACTTTACCCGAACCAGCAACGCCTTACAGTAAGCTCGGAAATTTGGTCGATGAAATGAAATTTGAATTAGAACGGATAAAAAAATAAATGCAGATTACTTCTAAACAACCCCATATTGGTACTACAATTTTCACGGTAATGTCGCAACTGGCAGCCGAAACTGGTGCTTTAAATCTCTCGCAAGGTTTTCCGAACTATAATTGTTCGCCAAAACTCATCGAATTGGTCAATCATTACATGAAGCAAGGCATGAATCAATACGCTCCGATGGCGGGCATTATGCCTTTGCGTGAAGCAATTGCTCAAAAAACCTTTGATTTATACGGACTTTCTTACAGTCCAAACGATGAAATTACAATCGTATCTGGCTGCACAGAAGCACTTTATGCCGTTATGACCGCCATTATTCACAAAGACGATGAAGTGATAGTTTTTGAACCCGCCTATGATAGTTATGTTCCTGCCATTGAGCTAAACGGAGGAAAAGCCGTCTATGTAACCCTTTCGCCCGAAGATGATTTTGCGATTGATTGGCAGGTTGTTAAATCTAAAATTACGGAACGAACAAAGGCAATTATGCTCACAACGCCGCATAATCCGACTGGAAAATGTCTGACTCAAAATGATATTAATTCTCTGGCAGAAATATTAAAAGACACCAATATTTTTGTAGTTTCGGATGAAGTTTATGAGCATATTATCTTTGATGGCCGCAAACATCTTTCGCCCGCCATGCACACCGATTTGAAAGAACGCACTTTTATTTGTGGTTCGTTTGGCAAAACTTTTCATACAACTGGCTGGAAATTGGGTTATTGTCTCGCCCCGAAAGGCTTATCGACTGAATTTAGAAAAGCTCACCAATGGATTACTTTTTCTTGCCCAACTCCTTTCCAATATGCTTTTGCCGATTTCTTGAAAGAACCCGAC
>JBKBSS010000085.1:8348-11622 GCA_046291385.1 Emticicia sp.
TAATTATCTTTCAGTAACGCAGTTTTACCAAGAAAAACGAGATAAATTTATCAATTGGATAAAAGATTCAAGGTTTGAGTTCATTCCAGCCGAAGGGAGTTTCTTCCAAATGGTTTCTTATAAAAATATTACAGATGAACCTGACTACGATTTAGCAGTAAAATGGACGAAAGAAATTGGCGTGGCATCAATTCCAATTTCGGTATTTTATGCCGATAAAATTGATAATAAAATACTGAGATTTTGCTTCGCCAAAGATGATGAAATGCTCGAACGAGCGGCTGAAAGGCTTTGTAGATTATAGTGCGTTCGGTCAGTCCACAGTAATGCTATTGACTGTGGACTGCCGACCGTGGACTTATCACATCTTCATTATTTTCAATATTTTATTGGGCTGAATCAACAACGATTTTCCGACTTCGTACCAAAGTTCGTCACCTGCATTCAGAAACAAACCTTTGTGCGAGGGCTTTTTACTGTGAGCATACTCCGCTTCAAATTCACCCGAAAATGTATTTTTCAAAATAAAATTGAGTTCATCCCAAGCCAAAACCTTTGTTTCGCTTGACCCATCGGTAATATTTGTGCGAATTAATTGCAATTTGCGTTCGATAAATGAAGCACTTACGGCAACTTCCATGTTTTCACCCGACTGGTTTTTCAAAAAAGTCAATCTCAATGGAGCTTCTCTGCCAGCCTTTTCATAAACTGCTTGTTGAAGTTCTTCAATCAAATATTTGAAAGCATCGGTGTTTTTTGGATAAAAACTTTTACCGTTAAAATCAACTTGCCAAAAATCTTGATGCGGCTCTAACGACTTGATAAACAACTCATTAGCTGATTTTAAACTTCCAAAAACCACATCTGACCAAACTTTTGGGAGAGTGCCTTTCCAAGTAAAATCATCGCTTGACGTGAAACCTTCATCCATGAGTTCATCTTCGGTCATGTCTTCACGGTCGAGGTAAGTTAATTCAAAACTTAATTCTAAATCTTGTTCAAAACTGCCATTTATCTCAATAGCGTGAGCAAAAGGTGCTGGAATATTTTCAGCCGTTTGATATTTGAGGGAGAACGTAGGCATTTATCGTTTTAATTTTATCAATTTTTCCCGTTGGGGTTTCAATCATTTTTTCTATAAAAAATACTTCTTTCGGAGCTTCAAATTTAGGCAAAATTTCTTTGAAACCTTGTAGAATATCAATCTTAGTTGCATCTTCTCGGCTCGGAAAGGCTTCGTTGGTTTCCTTTTCAAGGACAAAAACTAATCTTTCGCCCAGTTTTTCGTCGGGTAAACTAAAGACAAAATAGCGACCGTCGAGTTTTTGTTCGTCAGTTTTTAGCTTTCGCAAAACTACTTCGGCAGCTTTCTCTACTTTTTCCAACTGAATTTTTACACCTCCACTATTGATTACATTGTCAATTCTGCCGTGCAGAATAAAACTACTTCCATTGATAATTTCGGCAACATCGTTGGTCGTAATCCATTTATTATCAGTTGTTTTAGATTTTATCATCAAGCAACTTTCATCGTTGAGTTTAACATCAACGCCATCAAGTGTATTGAAGAAATCCTCTTTTTCTGAACCGTTGATGCGTCTGATAGCAATGTGCGTGAGAGTTTCGGTCATGCCATAAGTGACATACACGGGGCGATAAATCTTTTGTACTTTTTCAAGAATGGCATCATTTACGGCCGCTCCGCCAATGATGATAGCTTTGGCCGAATTAAGAATTTCCGAAAAACCTGGCTTACTTTCTAAAAGCGTTTGAATTTGCAAAGGCACGAAAGCAAAGAAATTTTTGCCTCGATTGGCTTTCAAGATATATAAATGCTTTTCAATATCTTCAAACGGGTTTGATTTTGGTTCGACAACCAACAAATCCATGCCTATTTCAAAAGTCCGAACGAGCATCATCATTCCCGCAATGTAATCAATATTTAAGCAACAAAATGCAGTATCGCCTTCTTCTAAATTAAAGGCTATGGCGGTCATTTTGACCGATGCCAGCATTTGCTTACGGTGCAGAATTATCTTTTTGGGCGTTCCCGTCGAACCAGAAGTCTGAATCTCGAAAGTTTCTTGACCCGATTCCCACGCTTTTTTGAAGTCAAAAACTTTTTTGTAGTATGGATTATCAGGCTGCGTATTGATACACGAGCCATCTCTTTCTAAAAAAATCATATTGTAAAAAAAATCCCTTCTCAATTTGTGCAAATGAGAAGGGTTGAATAAATATTTTGCTGTACAAAATTAAGCAAAAACTCTTAAAGTATTGTTAGTTGCATCGAAAGATGTGTTAAAACGAGTGAGTGCCGCCGTGGCTGGACCCTTAGTTGCTACACCAGTTGCAGCAAAAGTTGAACCATGATTAGGACACAAAAAATCGTTGGTCGAAGCTCGGAAATCGATAGTTGTTAGCTGGTGTGTACATCTCGAATCAACGGCAATCCAAGTACCGTTGGCATCATTTGCACGAGCAATGATTACATTTTGAGCTCTAACAACAACGGCGTTGCCTTTATTTTTCAAACTCGAATAAGTCATATCATTGATATTGATTGTAAAATCAAGTTTTGTACCGCCGCCTGTTGGATTTGGGTCTGGAATTTCGCCACCATCACCGCATGATTGTAAACAATTCATTAGAACGATAGCCCCAAAACCAAGACCGACTTGACGCATAAACTCTTTACGGTCGATTGTATTGCGGATGGCGTCACTATTGGTGACCTCTTTGATTTTAGCTTCTTTAGTCATTGTTTCTGTATTTTTTGTTTTAATTTACATAACCATATCAAATGATATATGTTTTCAAAAATATTCAAATTATAAAACAAATACAAACTTTATCTTGTTGACTAATATTAGAGTTAATATCCAAAAAACAAATCAATCTTGGACAAAATATATAGTAATTTTTATTTTTATAGTTATTTTATCCTTTATATTTGCATTAAGTAGATTATTTATCACTTCAAGAATCAAAAAACAGACAACAATTTTGCTTCAAAACAAAATTTATGTTGTCAAAATAAAATAAAAAAACTTTCAAAGATGGAACACAATCCGATAAATAAAATAAAAGTTGCCGAAAACCCAGGCTTGCTGGAATATGCTCATACATCAGGTGGAGCAGTTATTCGCCCAGAAGATATGGGAAAAGTGAAGGGAAAAGCCCAATTGGCGATGCGTCAGCAAACCCACGAACAAGTAAACAAAATTTACCGTCAGATGGAGTTGTTGGCTCAACAAGCCAAAGAAGTACAAAA
>JBKBSS010000086.1:0-11459 GCA_046291385.1 Emticicia sp.
TTATGATGATTTCGGCGATGAGCAATCTGCAAGAAAAAGCCATTGCCAACGGGGCATTTATGTTTATTGATAAGCCGCTTACATCTATCAAAATCAGAGAAGCTTTAGATACCTTGTAAACTATATGGAATCATTTAGAAATTTGCCAAAACCATTAAAATATTTAATCCTAACTTTTTCGGTTTCTATATTTCTGCTCATTTTACTCTCAGCAATCTCTTATTTTCAGACCAAAAAAACCTCTCAATATATGCTGGATATTGAGCGAAACTATCAGGTAATGATTAATGGCGAAAAACTGATGTCGAACCTAAAAGATATGGAAACTGGTCAGCGAGGGTATTTGCTCACGAGGCGATACGCCTATCTTCGCCCCTATTTTGATGCTTATCGTGATGTAAGCATCAACCTCAAAGAATTAGAGATTTTGATAAAAGATAATCCAACTCAAATTGAGCGGTATAATCACCTAAAAAAGTTTGTTGGCGATAAAATCCATATCATGGAAGACGACCGCCAAACGGCTCGAAACAAAGAACTCGTAGGCATTGATAGACTCGATTTAGGAAAATCGAAAATGGATAGTATCCGAGCAATTATTAGTAAATTTCAAGACACCGAAAAACAGCTTTTAGATAATAAATATTCGCTCAAACTGACGAGCGATAAACGATTACCAATTTATATTTTATTACTTTCGGGTTGCTCAGGCTTATTATTATTGCTTTCGTTTGGTTTCTTATTTAAAGAATTGAGAGAAAGAATTAAATTTCAAACTGCTCTCGAAACCAATCTCGAACAACTAAGCCGCTCTAATACTGAGCTTGAACAATTTGCTTACGTGGCTTCGCATGATTTACAAGAGCCTTTGCGTAAAATCAGGGCATTTAGTGATAGATTACTAAGAAAATACCACGAGGCATTGCCCGAAGATGGACAAGATTCACTCAGTAAAATTGGCAAGTCGGCTCAACGAATGCAAGAACTGATTGATGATTTGCTCGCTTTTTCGAGAATGATTAAAAGCAACGACCAAATAAAAGAAATCATTGATTTGAATAACGTAATGAACGGTGTAAAATCTGACCTTTCGTTGATAATTGAAGAGAAAAAAGCTGAAATTATTTATGAAAACCTGCCAATTATCGAAGGATTTAGGGTTCAGATAAAGCAATTGTTCTATAATTTAATGTCGAATGCTCTTAAATTTTCAAAAGCTGACACGGCGGCTAAAATTACGATTACTTTTGAAGAAATATTGGGCAGCAGTATCGAAGAAATAGACGGAACTCGAAAAGAATATATTTTTTATCATTTCAGATTTACCGATAATGGCATCGGATTTGAAGCAGAATATGCTGAACGGATTTTTGTAATATTTCAGCGTTTACACGGCCGAAACGAGTACGAAGGCACTGGCATTGGATTAGCAATTTGCAAGAGAGTTGTAGTCAATCATGGTGGTATTATCAAGGCCGAAAGCGTACCGAATGAAGGAACTACGTTCCATATTTATATTCCAAAAACTTTTAAATCATTGAGCGAAGGGCAGTCTTAGCAAAATTATAATCTAAAAACAGATGTATTCAGATAAGCATATTTTAGTTGCCGACGACGATGATGATGATTTATTTTTAGTAAAATCTGCCCTTGAGGATAGTGGATTTAATGGAAAAACCAATTATGTATCGAATGGAATTGAATTGCTCGATTTCTTGAATAAAGATACTACTGAAAAACCAACGCTCGTCTTACTCGACCTCAATATGCCCAAAAAGGATGGAAGAGAGGCATTGATAGAATTGAGGCAAAACCCCGCTTTAGATGACCTGACGATTATCATATTTACAACTTCCAACTCGCCCGATGATATACAAAAATGCTATGTAAACGGGGCAAATTGCTATATTTCAAAACCAAACTCATTTGATGAATTGGTAGAAGTATTGGGTAAAATCATGAATTTTTGGGGGAAATAAATACAATAAACAATGGCACTTCTAAAATCAGAAATGCCATTATTGAAAAGGTCATTTTGGCATCAAATCGCAAAAGAGATTGTAAAAACGCTCCCTTTTCCAACTTCTGAGCTTACTTGTACGCTGGCATTATGCGATTGCAAAATCGTGAGCGTAGCCGCCAAACCCAGCCCCAAACCATTGGGCTTTGATGTGAAATAAGGTTCAAATAATCGGTTAATATTTTCGGGGCTTATTCCAGAGCCGTTATCTATTATTTCAACAAAACAGTGGCCATTTTTTACCGAAGTATTGATTGTCAGTACGCCTTTTTCGGCCTCCATTGCTTCTACGGCATTGACGACAAAATTAAACAACGCAATTTTAATCTTTGACTTATCTAAGCTTAGAAAAGATTCTTCTCCATAGTTTTTAATCAATTTTATCTTTTTCAGCTTAATACTATCATCGGCATCGGCCAAAACCTCATCTAAAACTTCATGAACCGAAATCGAACGAAGGCTTGTTTCTTGGGGCTTAAACGAATTTAATAAATCAGTAATAAGGGCATTGATTCGGTGGCTATTTCGGCGAATCACGTCGGTAAACATTTTCAGTTCTTCATCTTCAAGTTCGGGTTCGAGTTGGTCGAGCGAAAGATAAATATTAGACAGCGGATTACGCACCTCATGGGCCAAAGTACGAATAAATCGGGCGGTAGATGCCGATTTTTCGGCCCAAAGCCTATCTCTTTCCGATTGTTTTCGGGCTGTAATATCTTGAATAACAATCAGAAAATAGTCTTTTCGAGTACTGTCAACGTGTTTGCTGATGTTGAGCGAACATTGTATTTTTTCTCCGTTTTTTCTTACAATCCAAGTTTCAAAATTTTTCAAATGACCGTGACTTCCGAGCATTCTCGAATATCGTTCAAATTCTTCAGGCTCTGAAATGAGATTTTTTAGTGTAATTTCTTTTATCTCTACTTTGTCGTAACCAAATAGATTTAAAGCTGTATCGTTATAAAAAAATATCGCATGATTGGGTCTTTCGAGCAAAATAGCATCTTGCATTTTTCCGAATATTCCTCTGAGTTGGGTTTCGCTTTCACGCAAGCGACGAGTACTTTCGACTCTTTCGAGCGAATACCTAATACAACGTTCTATTTTTTCGGTGTCGAGTTCACTTTTTATCAAATAATCCATCGCCCCCAGCTCCATCGCTTCAATATCTACTTGTTTATCGCCTTTACCAGTAAGCAAGATTACGGGACTATCAATTTTTTGTTCGATAGCAAATTTTAATAAATCAATACCCGTTTTTGCCCCAAGTAAAAAATCAAAAAAGTAAATATCGAACGTATTTTGGGTGAGTTGAACCAAACCTTCGTTGTACGAATTAGCCCATTTTATATCAAAACCTTTGTTGGGAATATCCCGAATATAATCAGAAGTTAAGAAAAAATCATCTTCATCATCGTCAACAATTAGTACTTTTATATTATCAATTTTCATGTATTTCGGAAATACCGAGTTTAAGGTAATTCAACAATTTCGAGCCAATAACGACCCAAAGTATCGGCAATTTTAACAAATTCAGTAAAAGTTACTGGTTTTGTGATAAAGCTATTTACGCCCATTTCATACGCTTTCAGAATATCGGGTTCGGCACTTGAAGTTGTCAGAACCACAACAGGGATTTTTCGCAAAACAGGGTCGCTTTTTATTTCTTTTAGAGCCTCTTTGCCGTCCATTCTGGGCATATTCAAATCTAATAAAATCAGTGCAGGCAAAGGAGCCGTTCCAGCACGACTATATTTATTTTGTCCTCTCAAATATTCCAGTAATTCTACGCCATCACTGACAAATCTAATATCCAAATAATTTCTTTTTTCTTCAAATGCTTCTTTTGTGAGCATTTGGTCATCTTCGTCATCATCTGCTACCAGAATGACCACTTTGTTTCGATACATCTCTTTTCTATTGATTGGCTTTAAGTTGGCAAATAAACTATAAAAGTAACTCCTTGATTTTGGTCGCTTTCAGCAATTATTTTCCGCTGTTTGCTTTGGGGTGAATGTTACTTCAAACACCGAAGTAAGTACTGGGACAAAAATAAACGTCAATTTGATTATTTATAAACCACTGATATTCAGTGTTTTATAATTCTTAATTCGTCCATCTACTTACTTATCAGTTTTTTGGCAATCAAATCTTTGCTTAGGCGAATAGATTTCCTTAGTTATTGAAGCATTGATATATTTGTTGATGAAAACAATAAACTTCAATTTAAAAAAAAGGAAGTAGAATCTGAACGAATTGAAATTATATTTATTTTAAATGCTCAAAAAACTTCTTTTTGGATTTTTAAGCAAATTCCAAATTGGCTATCATTCATCAATTTATGCTCATTTGAGGCAATTTTTACTCAATTCGTAGAAAAAAACCGTCATAACAGTCTTCTTTTGGTGGTATTAATTTTTTCACTAAATAAAGCAATAAAGCTTATATTTTAAATGGAATTCAAATCAGATTAAACAAAAGCCCAAAGAAATGTCAATGATAAACCAAGATATTAACGCACTCATCATTGATGATGAACTCGACACTTGCTTTTTATTGAGTAGGGTTTTAAAAAAATACGGAATTCAGTCTTTGATTGCTCATTCGCTCAAAGAAGGTTTCGAGAAGCTAATATCTGACAAGCCAAAATTAGTATTTTTGGATAATAATCTACCCGATGGTCTGGGAATTGACCAGATTCAAAAAATTAAAAGTGAATTTCCGAATGTCAAATTGGTTATGATTACGGCAATGAGTGCCTTGAAAGAAAAAGCACTACTGTTGGGAGCAAATTTTTTTATCGAAAAACCATTAGATTTAAGTAAAATCAAGTTAGTATTAACTTTTAAGTAAAATTTAAGAATATAAAATACTTACTATCAAGCATTTGCTTTTATATCCTAATAATCAACTCGGCACACCTTCTCCGCTTTTTTATTTAAAAGAAATGTAAGTAGGATTATTTTTCTTTAAAACTTCTGCTCAAAACTATACAAAAATGGTGCCTTGTGTGCCGCTCCCGAATACTGTTTTTCGTGGCGTTTTAAGATTCCCAAACTTAATATTTTTCGTTGAAAAGTACCACGATGCAGGTTTTCTCCCAAAATCGCTTCATAAACTTTCTGCAATTCTTTCATCGTAAAAAGTGTTGGTAAAAGGTTCATTCCCACCAATTTACGCTCTAAATTATCACGAAGCGTTTGCAGAGCTTTCGCCACAATTTCGGCATGGTCGAGCATCAAATTCGGTAGTTCGTCAAGGGCATACCAATCGCACGAATCAGAAAGAGCATCGGGCGTCGGCACAACATCTTCGTAGTTTATCAAAGCATAATACGCCACCGAAATAAATCTATCCAGCAACCAAGAATGTTGCTCCAATGTTTGGTTATTGGCTTTCATAATAGTTTTCATAATTTCGGGTTTGTAGCGAGCCACACTGCCAAAAGCATAAAATTGCTCCAAATAAATATTATCTAAGCCCGTTCGTTCTTTCAAACCTCTCCTTACTGCATCATTTAGGTCTTCGTCGTGCTTTACAAAACCACCAGGAAGAGCAAAAAGACCTGTGTTATGGTATTTCATTATCAATATTTTCAGTTTTTCACCCGAAAAACCAAAAACCACTGAATCGTACGCAATATGTTGTAAATAGCCTTTTGGATTCACTTTAGTTTACTGTTAAATTATAATTTTTTCAAAAATAAATAGGATTATTTTAAAACACTAATTAATATTGTCTCAAATTGAGACAATAAGTAAAATTTCCTCCTACAAATGAAAAAAATAATTTATCTATTCACCCTAATTATGTTTAATAATTTTGCGGTTTCGGCACAAAACACCAATTCATTTTCGGTTCAAACAAAAATCGAAAATGGAATTATTGAAGGAAACTATAATACGCATACGGGCATTCAAACCTATTTCGGGATTCCATTTGCAAAACCACCCGTTGGCGATTTACGCTGGAAAGCTCCGCAACCAGCAGCCAATTGGACGGGCGTGAAAGAAACCAAAAGTTTTGGTCCAAGACCGATGCAAGCAATGGTTTTTGGCGATATGGATTCTCGCTCGAATGGTTTGAGCGAAGATTGCCTTTACCTAAACGTTTGGACGCCTGCCAAGCGAAACAGCAAAGATTTACCAGTTTTGGTTTATTTCTACGGTGGTGGAAACGTTGCGGGCGATGCCTCTGAGCCTCGTTATGACGGCGAAGCAATGGCAAAAAAAGGCATTGTAGTAATTACGTGTAACTATCGCTTAAATATTTTCGGCTTTTTGGTTCATCCCGAACTTACTGCTGAGTCGCCCTACAAAGCATCGGGCAATTATGGTATGCTCGACCAAAATGCAGCGTTGAAATGGGTTCAAAAAAATATTGCGGCTTTCGGTGGCAACCCTAAAAAAGTGACAATCGCTGGTGAGTCGGCTGGTTCGATTGGCGTAAGTTGTCAAATGGCTTCGCCCTTATCAAAAAACTTGATTGCTGGTGCAATTGGTGAAAGTGGTGCGGGAATTAACCCAACAATGACTCCTGTGCCGTTGGCCGATGGCGAAAAACAAGGCGTTGAATTTTTGCAAAAGGCTGGTATCAAATCAATTAAGGAATTGAGAGCAATGTCAACCCGTGATATTTATGAAATCTACAACGAATCGAAGCGTTTTGGTTTCCCGATTGTGATTGATAATTATTTCTTACCAAAAACTCTTCCTCAGATTTTTGTGGCCAAAGAACAAGCACAAGTGCCATTGCTTTTGGGTTGGAACTCGGCCGAAATTCCAGGCGGTGCTTTTATGTTTGGAATGCCAAACACGACCGAAAACTTTATTACGAGAGTAAAAAAAGAATACCCTGATAATGCTGACGAGGTTTTAAAATTATATCCACATTCAAACCCTACGGAGGTTGAACTTTCGGCAACTCAATTGGCTTCTGATAGATTTATCTCTTATTCGACTTGGAAATGGTTCGATTTACACCGCAATAATTCTGCACAGCCTGTCTATCGTTATTTATACAGCAAAATTCGCCCCGATTTAGTTGATAAATCGTTGGCTTCGGGCTTGGCGGGTGGAACTGTAAGAGCAGATGCCGCAACGCCACGACCAAAAGCAATTGGAGCTCCGCACGCTTGCGAAATTGAGTACGCAATGGGAAATCTTAGTCGTGTAAAAGATTATGCGTGGACAGCCGATGATTTTAAAGTATCGGATACGATGCTCAATTATTTTGCAAACTTTATCAAAAATGGCAATCCAAACGGCGAAAAGCTACCAGAATGGACAGTTGCAAAATCGGGAGATGCAACGCCTCCAGTAATGATTATTGATACTGAATCTCGCACCGAGAAATCGGCAATTGATGCTCGCTATGAGTTTTTGGATAAAGCGTATAAGAATAAATGATAAAATGACGATTGACGATTAATTCGATTGACGATTAAAAATCAAATAATCTTCTATATCAAATTAATTATTTCACAAGATGAATCAAGAAGTTTTAAAGAAAAGATTTAAAGATTGGGCAATAAAAGGAGTACTATTCACTCGAAAGTTTCCAAACGAACCAGATTTCAAAGCAATTCGGAATCAGATGGTTAGATGTATTCCTTCATGTGCAGCTAATTACAGAGCAGCATGCAGAGCTAAATCAAATGCAGATTTCATCAATAAACTTAAAATTGTCGAGGAAGAATTAGATGAAAGTATGTTTTGGTTAGAGTTTGTTGTTGGCTTGGAAGAAAAACTCAGAAATGATGTAGTAGAAATTTATAAAGAAGCAGATGAACTCTTATCAATCACTGTTGCATCAATAAAAACACTCAGAAAAAATCAGAATAATCGTAAATCGAATCAATCGTAAATCGTAAATCAAAAACATGACAACAAGACGAGAATTTCTTAAAAACACTTCACTTTTGGCAACAGCGGCTGCCGTAACGCCATTAACAGAAGTAATGGCTGGTTTAATGAAAGAAAATAAATTGGGCATTCAGCTTTTTTCGATTCCAAAAATGCTCTCTGAGGATTTTGAAGGAGGAATCAAAATGCTGGCTTCGTTAGGATACAAAGAATTAGAGCTTTTTGGGCCTTATTCTTTCAGTGCTGAAAAAGTAAAAAAAGGCTGGGAAGCAGCAGAAAAAATGCTTGGTTTTTCGGGTAGTGGTTTTTTTGGCAGGACTCCCCAAGATATAAAAAAACTACTCACAGATAATGGTCTTTCAACACCTGGAACTCATACTGACCTTGATACTTTAGAACAAAACATGGGTGCTTTGGCAGAAGCTGCACATCTCATGGGTTGGAAATACGTTACACTTCCTGCTATTCCTGACGACCGCCGTAAGACGCTCGACGATTATAAACGTATTGCCGAATCGTTCAATAAAATTGGAGCGGAAGCTAAGAAAAACGGTATTCGTTTTGGCTATCATAATCACGGATATGGTATTAAACCTATGGATGGACAAATTCCTTTGCAAATCGTCTTGGATAATACTGACCCAAATTTGGTGTTTTTTGAAATGGATATTTTTTGGACAACTTGTGGCGGTGCTAACCCAATTGAGTATTTGACAAAATACCCGAACCGCTATAAAATGCTTCATCTCAAAGATATGACATCGAAAAAGCAATTTTCAGGCGATGGCGGTGGAATGCAAGACTGGATGCCGATGTTTTCGCTAATGGCTTCGGCGGGCGACGGTGTGCTTGATTTGCAAGGAATCGTAAAGAAAGCCAAAGAAGTAGGCGTTGAGCATTTCTTTGTTGAGCAAGATATGGTGGCAAATCCACAAGTGGCCTTGAAACGCAGCTCGGATTATTTGACAAGCAAAATATAAATTGTTCTAAATTTCATTGCCGTCTGCTTTAGCTGACGGATTTGTTAAAATTAAAAATAATTATGGCTTTAGCCCAACTCATAAGTATTAATTTGGGCTAAAGCCATAATGTCCTTTTATTTTTCTCTTTACCCGTCAGCTAAAGCAGACGGCAATGAAATTAGTTTCAAAATCCCTATGAAAACCTTACTTACAACCCTTTCTCTATTGTGCATTTTGCTATCCGCAAACGCTCAAAAACAAATCCTTCTTTACGAAGGCAAACCCGCAGGCTCAGAAAATTGGACTTGGGAAGAAGCCGTTTCGGAGAAAAATATCTTCAATACCAAAGTAGTTTATAACGTTTCTCGCCCTTCGATTACAGCCTACGTTCCCGAAAATCCAAATGGAACTGCCATTGTGATTGCTCCAGGTGGTGCGTTTCATACGCTTTCGATTGATAGTGAAGGAATTGACGTTGCCAAATGGCTCAATGCCAAAGGCATAACGGCTTTTGTGCTAAAATACCGACTTGCTCGTAGTTTTACTGATGACCCTGTGAAGGAAATAATGGGTAAAATGAGCAATTTCAAAACCCTTGATGAAGAAAATAATGCCGTAGTTCCGCTTGCTACACAAGATGGAATAAAGGCCGTAAGATATATTCGTGAACACGCTACTGAGTACAAAATAGACCCAAAAAAGATTGGGTTTATGGGTTTTTCGGCGGGTGGAACACTCACAATGTCGGTCGTTTATAGTGCCGATGATGCCAGCCGACCGAATTTTGTAGCACCGATTTATGCCTACGAAAACGCCATTATTGGCTCAAATATGCCGAAAGAAAAAACACCGATTTTTGTAGCCGTAGCGAGCGATGACCAACTGGGTTTTATGCCGCACAGTATCAATATTTACAAAAAATGGTTCGATGCCAAACAACCAGCCGAATTACATATTTACGAAAAAGGCGGACATGGTTTCGGCATGAGAAAAACCAATACTTCAAGCGAAGGCTGGATTGAAAACTTTAGTGATTGGCTCAAAATGCAAGGATATTTGAAGTAATTTTCTGTTATACCCCTTTATTAAACTTTTCTTAAAACCCTAATAATGAAAACATTAAAGTCGTCTTTCGCCTTACTCTCATTTGTATTTTTACTTTTTTCAGTCGTAAGTTTTGCACAAAAACCCCGCACAATCGTAACGACCGATGGTGAAATTGATGATGTAGATTCCTTTATCCGTATGCTACTTTATGCCAATGAATTTAGGCTTGAAGGTTTGGTTTATAGTAGCTCAATGTGGCATTATAAAGGGGATGGAAAAGGCACGAAATTTACCTCAGAAATGGAGATGACCAAGAAAATATACGGTGCAAAAACCGACCTCCGTTGGCCAGGTGTAAGTTGGATGCAAGATTTGCTCAATGCTTACGAAAAAGTTTATCCAAATCTGACGAAACACGCAGCGGGATACCCCAATGTTAATCAGCTTCGTAGCTTAATCAAAGTCGGCAATATTGATTTTGAAGGAGAAATGGAGCAGGTTACCGAAGGCTCAGAGTTTATCAAAAATAAATTGCTTGATGCCAGCACCGAACCCATTTATCTACAAGTTTGGGGCGGGACAAATACCATAGCAAGAGCCTTAAAATCAATTGAAGAACAATATCGAAACACGCCAAACTGGAATAAAATCTATCAAAAAGTTTGCAAAAAAGCCATTATTTACGCCATTCTCGACCAAGATGCTACTTACCGAAAATATATTTCGGTTAATTGGAAAGACATGAAGGTTTTCTATAATTCTAATCAATTTTGGTGTTTTGCGTATTCGTGGAAAAAAGCAGTTCCCGAAAGTCAGCATTATTTGCTCGAAGGCAAATTTATGAGCGATAATATCATCAATAATCATGGCCCACTTACAAAAATGTATTACAGCTATGGCGATGGACAAAAACAAGCAGGCGATGACGAGCATATTCATGGCGATTTATCAAAAGTAAAATCGGGTCAGTGGGGCAGTTTCGGACAATATGATTTTATTTCTGAGGGCGATTCACCAGCCTATTTTCATTTAATTAATGTGGGACTTGATAACTTGAATAATCCAGAATATGGTGGTTGGGGAGGTCGCTTGGTACAATCAGCTCAAAATCCGAAACGCTGGGAAGATGGAGAAAATACAGCCGATTTTAATCCATTTACACAAAAAATGGAGAAAACTTACGGGCAAACTCGCTGGATTGAGACCCTCCAAAACGATTTTGCCGCTCGTGCCGACTGGTGCGTAAAAGACTACAAAAACGCCA
Organism: Emticicia sp.; assembly: GCA_046291385.1. Classification (GTDB taxonomy): domain Bacteria; phylum Bacteroidota; class Bacteroidia; order Cytophagales; family Spirosomataceae; genus Emticicia. The sequence continues at coordinate 11,158 of JBKBSS010000086.1, forward strand.
ATCACCCACCGATTGTAAAGCTGAATCATGCCTCAAAACTTTCGACCAAACCAAATATAACAATAAAAATAAGTGGCTCGGCAACCGACCCCGATGGCGACAAGCTAATGTATCGTTGGTGGCAATATGAAGAAGTTGACACTTACAGCGGCAAAGTTTCGCTCAATAATGCCAACCAAAAAAATGCGTCATTTATGGTGCCAGCCGATATAAAAAATGGAGAAACAATTCATTTGATTTTGGAAGTTTCTGATACACGAGATATTAAACTGACTCGCTACCAAAGAGTTATTATCACTTGT
>JBKBSS010000087.1:0-11402 GCA_046291385.1 Emticicia sp.
AAGTGTGTTTTCTTTTTTATCAGAAAGGTAATTCAAATATTGAGAAGCCAATGGCAAACAATCTCCGCCCACAAGTCCTGGTGAAAATTTAAGAAAATTCCATTTAGTGGAGCTCGCTTGCCAAACTTCTTCAAATGAAATATTATTTTCAGTCAAAATAGTTGCTACATTATTCATGAAAGCAATATTTATATCTCGTTGAGCATTTTCGAGTAACTTGGCAGCCTCCGCAACTTTGATTGATGGAGCTAAATATGTACCTGCTTCAACGATTGAGCGATATAATTTATCAACTTTTTGGGCAGTTTCGGGCGTTGAACCCGATGTTATTTTAATGGTATTTTTTAAAGTATGAATATCATCAGCAGTATTGATTCTTTCGGGCGAATAACCCACAAAAAAGTCAATATTGAACTTTAAACCACTTATTTTCTCCAAAATTGGTACGCAAATTTCTTCTGTACAACCTGAAAAAACGGTTGATTCGTAAATAACTAAATCGTCTTTTTTTAGAAGATTGGCAACACTCTCAGTAGCTTTTGTAAGATGCCGTAAATCGGGGTTTTCATCTTCATTAACAGAGGTTGATACTGCAACAATAAAGATATTGCAGTTTGAGAGCGTATTTATATTATGTGTGAAAGAAAGGTTTGATGAAAACTTTTCTCTACTTAATCTTTCAATTTTTGAAGTATCAATATCAAAGCCAACTGTTTGATACTTTTCACCTAAAGCTACGGCCAGAGGTAAACCAATATTACCTAAACCAATAATGGCGATATTGAAAGTATTACGAATTTCGGTCAAATCAGGCAATTAAGTTTAGTAAATATGCACCATACCCACTTTTTACTAATGGTTTGGCAATAACTTCCAGTTGTTGAGCATCAATGAAGCCCATACGGAAAGCCACCTCTTCAATACAACCAACTTTTAAACCCTGACGGTCTTCAATAACTTGAACAAACTGCCCAGCTTGCATTAAAGATTGGAAAGTGCCTGTATCAAGCCAAGCCGTTCCACGATTCATGATACCAACTTGGAGTTTTCCTTGCTCCAAATAAACCCTATTTATATCTGTTATTTCAAGCTCCCCTCTTGGAGATGGCTTAATATTTTGGGCTATTTCTACTACTTTATTATCATAAAAATATAAACCTGGAACTGCGTAATTAGATTTAGGTTTTTCTGGCTTTTCCTCAATTGAAATCGCCTTTAAGTTTTCGTCAAATTCTACTACACCATACCTTTCTGGGTCATGAACTTGGTAGGCAAACACTACTCCACCTTCTGGATTTGTACTGCTTTGTAATAATTTACTCAGACCACTGCCATAAAAAATGTTATCGCCTAAAACTAAAGCTACACTATCATTTCCGATAAAATCAGCCCCGATGATAAATGCTTGTGCCAGTCCATCTGGGCTTGGTTGTTCGGCATAACTAAAACTACAACCAATTCGAGAGCCGTCACCGAGTAGTTTCTGAAAATGAGGTAAATCATGTGGTGTAGAAATAATTAATATTTCCTTAATACCCGCCAACATCAATATTGAAAGTGGATAATAAATCATGGGTTTATCATACACTGGCATTAATTGCTTGCTAACAGCCAATGTGAGTGGGTGCAATCTTGTACCCGAACCTCCTGCTAATATTATTCCCTTCATAAGATGTTTTGTCTTCTCTGTCAAAAACTTTATTTGATTACTAATTTATAGTTTTTCTTTCTAATTAAGCTAAAAATTATACCAAAAATACCGCCTAAAAAAATTGAGAATATCACAACAATTAAGCGTTTAGGTTCACTTCGTTTATTTGGTACAACAGGAGGCTCTAAGACTTTCAACACAGGCGTTTCTTGTTGAACTTTCAGTTTTGCTTCTTCGTATTTTTGTAATAAACTGTTATAAAAACTTGAAGAAAGCTTGTACTCTGACTCTATCCGCTCTCTCTGTAAATCAGCAGCTTGTAGCTTCATCATAGAAAGCTGATTTTGGTCACTATATTGAGCCTTTTTTGATTGATTTGTGTAATACTTGCCTTTAGCAGCATCTAATCTTTCGGCCAAGAAATTTAAATCTCTTTTGGCTTTTTCTGTGCGATAATTTGTAATATAGTTTGTCAAAAAGTTCATACCATAATCCGTAATAATGGTAGCTACCACTGGGTCGGGGAGTTTAACAGTTACAGTAATGAGACCCGTTTTTTTGTCAATAACAGCACTGATACGTTCTCGTAAGTCTTTTAAGTTTTTTTCAGTCTGATAACTTACCGCAATATATTGATTACTCGTAGGAAACTTGATTTTAGTGTCTTTGCCTTCAATTTTATTATCTAACACAAAAGCATCATAAAACTGACTGAATGTCATTTCTTTGTTTTCTTTATTACGAACCTTTATTTTGAGAAGCTCTAAGAAAAATGGGGTACTCTTTAGGACATCTGGATATAAATCTGGTCTTATTGCATCAGAACCAGCAACCGCCGCACTACTTAAATCCACACCCGCTAAACTAGCCAGACCAGCAAACTGACCTAATCCACCCGCTTTAGACTGATATTCTGGGAGTATTTTCCCTGTTGAAACAAATTCCTCACGAGCTAATAAAGCGTAGGCTATACCACCAATAACAAACAACAGAGTTACAACTACTATTGCTATTTTCTCTTTCCAGATGATTTTAAAAAAAGCACTAAAGTCAATGCTAATTATATCTTTTTCTTCTTCCATGATTATTTTGAAGTATATAGTTCTAAACTACCTCGTAGCGTTAAAAATAGTAAATAATAATGTTGCAATAGAAACTACGGCTGTACTTATAGCTATCCTCTCAGCAGGTGTCCATTTATACTTTCTTCTTACTGGAACAATAATTTCTGAACCATTTTCAATTTTAGGATATGTTTTGATACCTAAGAAGCTTCGTGTACGGTCAAGTCTTCCATTGCCATACCTGACGTAAGTTTTTTTCACAAAGGCACTATCAGTTGTTCCACCCGCTAAATCTAAATATTCTTTTAATTTCAGACCTGATGAATAAGGAACTGTTGTAGGGCTGTAAACTTGTCCATTGACTGTGACGGTTTCTTTCTTACGGGGAATTTCTAAAGCGTCTCCAGAATTCAAAACCAAGTTGTTTATATCTTCTCTATTCTGCACAATACTGACTAAATCAACCCCAATTACTTTTCCAGCTCTTGTAAATTTTGCACTACCTAAATCAGCTTCACTTTTTGTTCCACCCGCTTTTTCTATTAAATCGGCTATTCGTTCTTTCTTGTCCCTTAAAGCATAAGGCCCTGGGTAGAATATTTCACCTGAAATTGATACATTTTTCTGTTCTTCATAACGAGGAAGAACTCGTACATAAACTCTATCAAAAGGTTTCAAAAACAGTTTTTTACTTTCCGCTCCTGTCAAACTTCTATCGACATCAATCGTTTCAATCTTGATAGATTGCTCTTTTGAAACATCTACTGTATCTGCCTTAATTCTTCGTGCAATCTCGATTTTTGAAGCAGATGCTCCATCAGTAAAGCCGCCAGCCATTGCCACTAAATCTGAAACTGTCATGTTATCGGCAAACTCATAAGTTGCTGCTTTATTGATAGCTCCACTTATCGAAACAGTCAAACGCTCTCGTAAATCCTTGTATGATTTAATAAATAATGTATCTTTCAACTTCAATCGTATATCTTCCGACTCTCCTTTCAAAATTTTAGATAAATTAAGAGCAATAATCTCTGGCTCAAGGTTTTCTCTTTCTCTTTTTAATAGTACTCTATCTTTAAACGCATCTTGCTTTAAGCCTTCTGCACGGGCAATTAATTGTTTTATAGTTATGTCTTTTTCTAACTCATAACTTCCTTCTCTATAAACTGCTCCTTTGACTGTAACTATATTTTCAAAACGATTCAATATTTTACCAATCGTATAAATATCACCTTTCTGCGGAGCAAATGCTGCTATTTCATTTTGGTCAATGCTAATAATACGTTTTTCGGTAGGAGTTGCTCTCTCTAAAGAAATTATTTTTGAATAGGCCAACTCTTTAAAACCACCCGCAAAGGCTAACACATCCTTCAACGTTTCTCCTCTTTTTACCTCAAAAATTTTAGGATTTCTTACTTCTCCCAAAAGAGATATACGAGTATCAACATAAGGAATACGAATAATATCTTGGTCTTGCAGAATAATATTACCTTTTTGGTCGCCATGTAATAAAAAATCATAAACATCTAATGTTCTAATAACTTTTCCATTGCGAAAAATCTCTATATTTCTCAATGAACCTATCTCAGAAGGACCTCCACAGGCATAAAGTACATTAAATACATTTGCGAGAGATGGCACAGTAAAAGTTCCTGGTTGTAGAGCTTCGCCGATAACCGTTACCGAAATACTTCTAATATTTCCCAAAGTTATGTCAGCGTATAAACCACCACCCGAACTATTCAAACCAGCAAAACGACTTTTCAATCTATTAATAATTCTTTCTCGTGCTTGCTCAATTGTTAAACCACTCACGTAAATTGGACTAAGAATATCAATCTGCACAGTTCCTTCTGGTGAAACTTTAGCCTTATAAGTTTGTACGGCAAATCCTGTAATCGAAATATTTAATTCATCGCCAGTTCCTAAAATATAGTTTTTAGGAGTTGGTATTCGCAAGTTTGGTTCAAAAACTATCTTTTTGTTATTGAATATATTCAAACCATAATACTTTTCTCTCCTAATAGCAGAGCTATCTTCCTTTATAATTGGCTTCGCTCCTCTATCTATTTTAGTAGAAGTTGTATCATTCAACTTTCTTTCTGTATCGGTAGTATTTGTATTGACAGGCCCTTTTTTATCGGCTTGGAGTCTCGTCATTCTTTCTTTGAACTTAGAAATATCAGCACTTCCAAAACCTTTTGCCGCCGCCGCCGCCATTAATTGGTCTTCACTCATGCCACTTTCTTCAGCTTGTTTCATGAATTGCTGAATCTGGTCATCAGATAATTCATCAACACTCTGTGCAAAAACAGTTGAAAAACCTAAAAGATTAATAAAAACAAAGAGATAAAGTTTACTTATCGACTGAATGAGTTGTTTTTTTAGATTCATTTTGTAGCTACCTATGAATAAATATGTCTTTAATTGAAATACAAAACTAAGTATTATACAGCAAAATTAATCAAATAAATCTTGTTTATTTATTCTTTGGCAAATGTTAACACCATCATAATATTTCAAATTCCCCATTTTTTGGCAAAAAGAAAGGGCAGGTTTCATAGAAGAAACCTACCCTTTTCATTGATAAATTCAATTTTTTATGCGTTCGGAATTGCTCTTTTCGCATTTGAATAACGCTTTTGTACTTCTTCCCAATCAACCACATTCCAGAAAGAATCAATATAATCTGGGCGTTTGTTTTGGAATTTCAAATAATATGCGTGTTCCCAAACATCTAAACCTAAAACTGGAATACCCTTTTTATCGGCAACATCCATCAAAGGATTATCTTGGTTTGGCGTTGATGTAATGAAAAGTTTTTCTTGGTCGTCAACACAAAGCCACGCCCAGCCCGAACCAAAACGGCCAATAGCTGCTTTCTTGAATTCGTCTTTGAAATTGGCCAACGAACCCCAAGTTTCGTCGATAGCGGCACCCAATGTGCTTGCAGGCTCACCTCCACCGTTTGGCGAAAGAATATTCCAGAATAAATCGTGGTTAAAATGTCCGCCACCATTATTACGAACTGGTGCTGGATATTTGCTAATATTTGCCAACAACTCTTTCAATGAAAGGCTTTCCATTTCTGTGCCAGCGATTGCATTGTTGAGGTTTGTTACATAAGCTTGGTGATGACGGTCATGGTGAATTTCCATGGTCGCTTTGTCGAAGTGTGGCTCTAAAGCGTCACTTGCATACGGAAGGGGTTCGAGGGTATATGCCATTTTTAATGTAATGATAAATGATGAATGATAAATGATGAATGAATCTTTACAAACATTCATAGTGGTTTAACACCAATACGTTTTTTTATGTTCGCAAACCTTTGAAAAAATTCTTCAAAAGTATTTCACAATCTGTTTCTAAAATACCTTTTACAACACTCGTTTTGGGGTGAAGTATCGGCGGACTTACTCGACTAAAACCTCTTTTGGTGTCAGACGCTCCGAAAACAATGCGTTCAATCTGCGACCAATGTAATGCTCCTGCACACATCACGCACGGTTCAAGCGTTACGTAAAGTGTGCATTCTTTTAAGTATTTTGCTCCCAAAAACTGCGTTGCGGCCGTTATGGCTATGATTTCGGCGTGGGCGGTTACATCGTTTAGCTGCTCGGTTTGATTACTTCCTTTACCTATAATTTTACTTCCACCTGCTACTATAATTGCTCCCACAGGAATTTCGCCCGCTTCACCAGCTTGAATGGCCAAGTCGAGGGCTTTTGCCATAAAATATTCGTGCGAATATAAAGGATAGCTTTTTATCACAATTTATTGATTTTTCGCAAAGATAGTTGTGTTGCGAGAGATGAGATATGAATTATTAGAAAAAACTACTGATTGCAGGAAATTAGACAAAAGACAAGAGATTTTAGACTGTAAAAGTATTCAATTCGGAGTAATTGCATCCTTTTGTCTCTTGTCTCGGTTCTTTTGTCCAGTAATCAGAAAAAAGTGCATTCAATCTATGTTTTTCATTGAAAATCAGCTTTTTAGCTCAAAATATTCAACCTAAAAAAGTTGTTTTTCAAGATTTTTTAGTAATTTTGCACTCCTTTTTGCGAAAAAAGGATTTATTTTCAACCATTTTCAACTCGGGCGGCTCGACGAGTTGATGTATAAAGAGCTAAAAATCAACATATTATGGCAGCACAAATTGCAGATTTTGACTGGGAAAAGGTCACCAAAAGAGGTATTGGCGGAGGCTATTCGGCCGACGAAAAAGCAAAATTAGAAGCTCTCTACTCAGAGACACTTGCTAATGTAACAGAAAAAGATGTAGTAATGGCAACGGTAGTGGGTATCACTGACCGTGAAGTATTGCTTAACATCGGCTTTAAATCAGATGGTTTAGTTTCGACTTCTGAATTCCGTGACCTTCCTAACCTCGCAGTAGGCGATACAGTGGAAGTTTTCATCGAAAAACAAGAAGATGCAATGGGTCAGTTGGTTATCTCTCGCAAGAAAGCAAGAGTGTTGACTGCTTGGAGCAACATCGAAAAATCATTTACTGAAGATGCAATTATTGATGCTTTGGTAAAACGCCGTACAAAAGGTGGTTTGATTGTAGATATTTATGGAATTGAGGCATTCTTGCCAGGTTCACAAATTGACGTAAAACCAATTCGTGACTTTGATATTTTCGTAGGTAAGAAAATGGAAGTGAAGGTTGTGAAAATCAACCATACTAACGATAACGTAGTAGTTTCACACAAAATCCTTATCGAGAAAGACCTTGAAACACAACGTCAGGTTATCCTTACTAACCTTGAGAAAGGACAAGTATTGGAAGGTGTTGTTAAAAACATCACTAACTTCGGTGTATTCATTGACCTTGGTGGCGTAGATGGTCTATTGCACATCACTGATATTTCGTGGGGACGTATCAACCATCCGAACGAATTATTGAAACTTGACCAACGTATCAAAGTTGTAGTTTTAGACTTTGATGAAGAGAAAAAACGTATTTCTCTTGGTATGAAGCAATTAGAAAACCATCCTTGGGATTCTCTGGCTGCTGAATTATCAATTGGTTCAAGAGTTAAAGGAAAAATCGTAAACATCGCTGATTACGGTGCTTTCTTAGAATTGAAACCAGGTGTTGAAGGTTTGATTCACGTATCAGAAATGTCATGGTCGCAACACTTGCGTAACCCATCAGATTTCTTGAAAATCGGTGACGAAATCGAAGCAGTTGTATTGACACTTGACCGTGATGACCGTAAAATGTCATTGGGTATCAAACAATTGACCGAAGACCCTTGGACAAAACAAGACCTTATCAACAAGTATGCAGTGAACACAAAACACACTGGTACTGTACGTAACATGACTAACTTCGGTATTTTCTTAGAATTAGAAGAAGGTATTGATGGATTGGTTCACGTATCTGATTTGTCTTGGACTAAGAAAATCAAACACCCATCTGACTTCGTGAAAGTTGGTGATGCTCTTGAAGTAATGGTATTAGAATTAGATGGCGAAAACCGTCGTTTAGCTCTTAGCCACAAACACTTAGAAGAGAATCCTTGGGATACGTTTGAGCATATCTTCACAGTTAATTCTGACCAAGAGTGTACAATTATCTCTAAAAATGACAAACAAGCAACACTTGAGCTTCCTTACGGAATCGAAGGATACGCATTGTTGAAGCATTTGGCTAAAGCTGACGGAACAGTAGCTGAAGTTGGTGAGAAATTGACATTCCAAGTATTGGAATTCCACAAGGAAGAGAAGAAAATCATGCTTTCTCACTCTAAAACTTGGGAAGTTGTGAAAGAAGAAGCTCCAAAAGAAGCTAAGAAAAAAGGTGGAAAAGAAGCATCAACAACTTCTTCTTCAAACAATAACGAAGAAAAATCAACTCTTGGCGATTTATCAGCACTTTCAGCATTGAAAGACGCAATGGTAGAAGGCGAAAAGAAGAAACTTTCTAAGAAAAAAGATGCAGAGGCAGTAGTTGAAGCTACTCCAGCAGTTGAAGAAGTAGTAGCAGAAGTTGCTCCAGCAGTGGAAGAAACTCCAGTGGACGCTGCTCCAGCGGCTGACACGACTGAGGCTTAATTCCTTTCGTTATGAAATATTAAAAAAGGCTTCTCGCAAGGGAAGCCTTTTTTGTTTGTGAGCTTTTTATATTTTACTGCTCAACTCCTTCATCAGCCAAAAACTGCCCAATATTAAAATACTCACCATCAAGTAATTCTATTTCTTGATTCCAGTTTTTAGTTAACCAATCTTGGTCTTTGGTGGCCACCATTACTTTTTGGTGCTTTGTGAAAATCCATAATACTTTTTCTACGCCAAAATCAAGTAATTTATGGGTTTTGGTGAAGACATAACCAAAATCTTTTTCATCAGATAAATCTATACGAATATCTATTTCGATGGCAATTTTTGGAGCAACTTCTACATAATGTGTATTGATTTTATCGGGAGAAAGTGTCTGTTTATCATAAATATAAATATCGCCCGATAGGTTATTGTTTTTATCAAGATGCGTTCCTATTTCATTGGTCAAAAAACGATACTTTCTGTCATCAAGTTTTGCGTATAAAACCTTGAGAAGGTAATAAATAATGTAAGATTGTAAGCCACTTGCACCCATAATTTCCTCACTTGTTTTTTTATTTGCTAAAACATCTTTATAACCTTCATAGTAAAACGGCTTCCCGTCGATGACTTCATAAATGAGGCTTTCGGGAATTGCTTTAGCTCTATTTCGTTGTCTTGGTTTTTCTGCGATTAACATGTTAAGTCTGTTTATTTGTCAAAAATAGCCAATAAATGTTATTATTCAACAAGTTTATAAAATCTAAATAATAGTTCTAACTTATCAATTTATGGGCTTTATTTTACGATTTGACAATTTACAAAATTGTTCTACTATATTATTCGCCTTTTATTATTACCGAAATACTACTACTTCTGCCTTTATCATCAGTGCAGGAAATTTTGAGTTTGCCGAGACTTGGCGTGAAAAAAACTGGTTTATTGGCTAATGTTTTCTGTAATAATCGGTCGTTGATGTACCAATAAACTTCTCGCACATCATTAGAGGTTTGGCAAGCCAACTGTATTTGTTGGGCATCGTTTGTGTTTAGATAATATTCACTACCATTATTCGGATTCGTAATGATTGGAGCATTGTTGGCTGTTTTGAAAAACCTCGTACAGCTTGGATTGTGCGTTGGTATTTTCTCGTAAAGAATGTGTTTTAATTCATAAAAACTGAGTAATTCAGGAGCGAGATTGCTGTAAAATTTTTCTTTATAACCATCTACGGGTAAACATTGCGTACAATAACTCATTGATTCTGAAAGGTTTACGTAGAATTTCTTGAGGTGAATACACTTTCGAGTATGTGAGATATTCTTGATTGAATAATCTAAGATTTTATTGCTGCAATATTCACTCGGTAAGTCTCCTGACTCGGCACAAACTTGTCGAGATACCACTTCTTTGGGCTGACGAAACCAAACGCTCGAAGTATTATAATCAATCGTATTGAAAATCTGAAAAAGCAACGGCGTAGCAATTTCTGCTCCGCTCAATTCTGGTACGCCTTCACCCGAAAAATTGCCAACCCAAACTCCAATCGTATATTTTTTATTATAGCCAATACTCCAAGCATCTCGACGGCCAAACGAAGTACCCGTTTTCCAAGCAATTTTTGGTAAACGATAGGTATAATCAAAGTTATTGGGCAAATCTGGGCGTTTAATTTGAGCCAAAATCTCGGTAATTAAATAAGTGGCTGAGGGAGAAATAATTGAAGCATTACTTAATTTTTTCTCTGTTAATTTATCATCTAACATGTTTGCTTTCTGCCAATTTCCGTCATTAGCAAAGGCAGCGTAAAGTTGGGTCATTTCTTCGAGTGTTACGCCACAACCGCCAAGTACGATTGAAAGTCCTAAATCTTTTTCTTGTCTTTTAACTGTCTGAAAATCAGCCTTTTTGAGTTGTTCAATCAGCGTTGTTTTACCTAAATCTTTTACAACTTTTACGGCAGGAATGTTCAACGAATTAGCCAAAGCAAACTCAATACTTACTTTTCCATTAAACTTTCGGTCAAAATTTTCTGGTTCAAAACCATTGAAATTTGTTGGTACGTCATTGATGATATTTTTGGGCGTGATAATTCCTTTATCAAAAGCCGTGGCGTACAAAAGTGGCTTTAAGGCACTTCCTGGTGAGCGAATAGCCTGCACACCGTCCACCTGTCCGCCATCAAGTTTATCATTAAATCCTGCCGAGCCAATGTATGCCTCCACTTGCATTGTTTCATTATTGATTACCAAAACCGCCGCATTATTGATATTCATGGCTCTTGTGCGATTTACATAGTTTGCCACCATCTGCTCGACCTTTGTTTGAGTAGCTTTACTGACACTCGAATGAATAATTGCTTCATCAGTAAATTGCTTTTTTAATCTAAGCGATAAATGCGGTGCATCTTTCGGAGCTTCATGTCGGAAAACATTTAAAGGCTCTCGTAAAGCATCATTAACTAATTGATTATCAAACACTTCTGCTTGCTGAAATCGTTTCAGCCACTTGTTACGTTCTTCAACAATGAATGGATTTTTTGACCCTAAACGCAAACTCGTTGGTCGATTGGGAATAATTGCCAGCGTGATTACTTCGGCCAAACTCAGTCTATCGGGTGATTTCTGAAAATATAA
>JBKBSS010000088.1:0-11353 GCA_046291385.1 Emticicia sp.
AAGGTTGATTTTCAAACTCAAAAGACCAACTTACTGCACCCAAAAGATTCGCCTTGAAATAATCGGCCAAAGCATATTTTCGGGCAAAAGAAGCGGCCGTATAACTCGAATACATCGTGCCGTTTCGATAAGCATTTTGTGGATTGGTTTTCATGCCACAAGCAGCACAACCTTCGGGGTCAGACTCGCCAATGATGATTGGTAGATTTTTGTATTTAGGAAAAGAAGAAACGATTCTGAAACCTTCCGAAATATCTCTTAATTGCGTTCCCATATTCATTTGTACGTGACCTTCTACTATTTTTGGCGACCCTTTTGCGTGGAAAGAAATAAAATCAAGTGGTGAACCAACTTTGCCAGTAACGTAGTTTGTGCCTGATTCACAATGATTTAAGAAAAATTTCAAATATTCTCCAGCTTTTACCCAACTTGGGCCGGTGGTTTCGGGGCCGCCCATTTTGATGGTCGGCAACGCTCGTTTGGCGGCATCGGCCGTGTAATCGTAGAGTTTACAATATTCTTCAACCGTTCCGCTCCAATAGCCAATGTTTGGTTCGTTCCAAAGTTCCCAATACCAAGATTCAACTTCGGCTTTGCCATATCTCGCCACCGAATGTTTTACCCATTCATAGACCAAATCTGCCCATTTTTTATAATTATTTGGCGGATAAGTCCAACCTGTATAAACTTTATCGTAAGGCATTCCAGGTTGCCAATGATGCTCATAAGGTTGCGGTTTTGTAGAAAGTGCTTCGGGCATAAAACTAAATTGTGCCAAAGGTTTGATGCCACGTTGTAGATAAGTATCAAAGATTTTATCAATAATTGTCCAATCATAAACTGGTTTTCCGTTGGCATCTTCGGTATAAACATTGGTCGAACCCCACTTCAAATTAAGGGTGTCGTGTCCCGAAGTTAATAAATTATGAGCTCGAAAATACATAGGAACTGGACTCATCGCCGATAACTCAGAAAGCAGCTTTTTGCCATCTTTCATATAGGCATAGTTTGGCTCATCTGCTCCAAAAAATGCCCAAAAAGGATACATTTCGCCAATGTTTTTACTAAAATCAATGTTGATTTTAGTCGTTTCGTTTGCTTGTTTTTGGGCGAAACTTTGCAGTGAAACAAGAATAATTAGTAGAGAATAGAATGTTTTTTTCAATGTATATTTGGTTGAATAGTTTTAAAATTGAGTATGTGGTTAAAGCAAATTTTCAAAAATGTATTCCTACGAAATTTTAAACTTTTGCAAGAAATCTAAATATTCTTCTTCAAAGAGTATCTGAATGACTTTAAAATTAGCCCGATTTTTGTAGTAAATCAATATTTATTATGGCTTATTTTACGCAAACGTTGTCGGGAACGTTCCCAGAATGGAATTCCCCAAACGAGATTATCAGAAAAATGAATTGTATAAATGAAGATAAATATTTTTGTTTATTGAAGAATAGATAAATAGAATATAGCAATTGTACTTGCAACAACGTATTTTTACATCCATTAAGATAAAGATACGGGGAGTGGAGTGATTAGTCAATGCCTAAATCATGGCAGATTTTTTTATTAGATGTTATTAAATTTACTTCGATGCCTGCCGCATCAGCAATTAGATGGTTTATGATTGATTCCATTTCAATTCTATTTATGCCAGTCTTTTGAGATAATGTAGAGTAGTTTAAGGAGACTATTTTCGGTATAAAATCCAAAACGAATGAAGGGTTGATGGTCGTTCTTAATGGTTCAAGTTTCTTTGAAATTATAGTTGTTAGGATGCCCCCCAAAATAGGGGTTACAAGACTCCATTTTGTATAATCGAAAACTATAATCAGAATTGTTGAAATCAGAAGTCCGCCGAGAATTGTTATCATACCAAAATACTCTAAAAATTTATTCCAAGACTCATTTAAGGTGAGATTAGGAACTTCTAAGTTAAGATTTTGTGAAAATTCTGAATAGAACTCTTTTCGATTTTCTTTTGGAAAAATATCATTTAGATTAGTTGTAAGCAAAAAGTTATTCCTCTTAAATTTAAAATTATCAAAGACGTATTGGCGAATTTTATAGAAAAGTAATTGAGAAATGCACTTTTCTTTGTTTTTATGGTCAAGTTTTCCCCAAACTGTATTATGCAATTCTCCCACAGTTTCTATTTCTTCAGCTTCGTAGTCTGAAATTGATATACCAAATGTTTTTTCAATTTTTACCAGCAATTCTACACTGTCAAGTCCCATAATATTTTATTAATTCTTAATAATTTCAATAATTACTCCCGCAATCTTCTCAAAATAAGCAAGATTACGGGAGTATGTTTGTTATTTCACCAAATAATCTCCATTTTCTGCCCAGCAGTCAATGAAACTGTTTTGGTCTTATTTCCCGAAGTTAAAGTAGTTTTGCCACCTTTTTTCGATGAAATGATTAGTTTTTTGAGTGTTTTATTGTTCCATTCCAACGAAACTTCAAATCCGCCTCTGGCACAAATACCTTTTACTGAGCCACTTTCCCAAACATCGGGTAGGGCAGGGAGTAAGCGAATTTCTGTTGGGCAGCGTTCCGCATCGTCAGATTGTACCAACATTTCAGCTACGGCTGCTGCTCCGCCAAAATTTCCATCAATTTGGAATGGCGGATGAGCATCAAAAAGATTCGGATAAGTGCCACCGCCATTTACACCTTTCGGACGAATAGCGTCTGGCTCGACATAATTCAATAATTCACGATACATTTTGTAGGCATGATTTCCGTCCCAAAGCCTTGCCCAAAGGTTTATTCTCCAACCTTTGCTCCAGCCTGTTGTTTCATCGCCTTTTATTTCGAGCGTTTTGCGACAAGCATCGGCCAAAGCAGGCGTTTTTAAAGGCGAAATATGGTTTCCTGGAAAAAGTCCGAATAAATGCGATTGGTGGCGGTGTTGTGGTTCAGCATCTTCCCAATCATAATACCATTCTTGCAAATTTCCTTTTTTACCGATTTGATACGGGTAAAGTTGTGCTAAAGCCGTTTCGAGTTTTGCTCTAAATTCGGCATCGGTATTCAATATTTTTGAGGCTTTTATTGTCTGTTCAAAACATTCACGAATCATCGCTAAATCGGCCGTTCCGCCGTACATAGTTGCACCTTTGTAGCCATCGGGTGCGATGTAAATATTTTCGGGAGAGGTTGATGGTGAGGTAATTAGCTGACCTTTCTTATCTTCAACCAACCATTCTAAACAAAACTGTGCTGCACCTTGCATGAGCGGATAAGCATCATTTTTTAAGAAATTTTGGTCTTTCGTAAAAATATAATGTTCCCAAAGATGCGTACTGAGCCACGCACCGCCCATATTCCAGTTTGCCCAACCTGGGTCGCCTTGACCAAAATCACCAACTGGATTGCTCATTGCCCAAATATCCGAATTATGAGCAACCGCCCAGCCATTTACGCCGTAGAATATCTTGGCGGTGAATTTGCCAGTAGCTGCTACATTTTTTATAAAACTAAGCAAAGGAGCGTGCATTTCGCTCAAATTAGTGTTTTCGGCGAGCCAATAGTTTTCTTGGGCATTGATATTTGTTGTATAATTACTACTCCACGGTGGACGCATATACGGATTCCAAATCCCTTGCAAATTGGCGGGTACGCCCATCGTGCGTGAGCTACTGATGAGTAAATATCGACCATATTGAAAATATAAAATTTCCAAGTTTTTATCTTCTTCACCTTTGGCGTAGCGTTGTAATCTTTTGTCGGTTGGAAGATTCGGAGCAGCGGTTTTTCCTAAATCTAAACTTACACGATTGAAAAATTTCTGATAATTAAATAAGTGTGTTTGTTTGAGATGCTCAAAGGTTTTTGCAGAAGCGATGCTCATATTATACGATGCAATCGCTTGATTATCAAGCCCATTAGTGGCAGGATTTCTATCAAAACCATTAAAACTTGTGGCAATCGAAACGTAGATAATCGCTTCGGTTGCTCCTTTTACGCCCAAAGTACTATCTGTACTTATAATTGTTCCATCTGTATTTTTAATTTTTGCCAAAGTCGTAAATCGAGTTCCTTTCGCTTCATCGAAAATAACAGGATTATCACTTTTTCTATAATTTGGTTCGGCATGAATAGGAGCGTAGCCATTTATTTGTAGCGTCTGTTTAGGTGTAGTAACCTTATATTTCAATAAACTATTAAATTTTATGTCAAATGTTAATCCGCCTTTTTGGCTACTTGTGAGTTTCACCGCCATGATTTGGTCGGGGTGCGAAACAAAATATTCACGAGTATATTTAACACCGTTAATCTCGTAAGTTACTTTTGAAATTGCCTTTGAAATATCCAGCTCTCGATAGTAATTACTAACTTCAGAAGTGGGGGGGCTGTGATTAATAAACATCGTGCCGAGTGGTGCAAAAGACTCCGAAAATTTGCCTTGAAGTTTTCGTTGAAGCTGGTCGGCCAATTTATAATCTTCATTTTTGAGGGCTTCTCTGATGGCTGGAACATTTTTATAAGCTTGCGGTTCGCCGCCCGCAGGATTCATTAGTGGATTTACGGGTTCGCCCGACCAAAGTGTAGCATCATTGAGGTAAATCTTGTCGGACTCTACACCACCAAAGACCGTTGCACCGAGTTTTCCGTTTCCGAGTACGAGGCTTTCTTCAAAATATTGAGCGGGTTGTTTATACCAAAGTGTATTGTTTGATTGTGCGAAGGTTTCGCAGGAAAATATCAGCAAAGCCAATATTTTTAGATGAGTTTTAATCATATTAATTAAGGAGGGTTGATTTTTTGTAAAGGTAAAAAAACACGCTCAAATATTATATTCTATTTGAGATAATGCTTGTGTTTATCTACATTTGTATATATTTGTTAAAGAATGTTAATTATAAAAAAATATCTGTTTAAATCTGCAACTTTGTACTATGTTTTTGCATCTTATATATGTAATCCTTTTTATGAACCATTTATCATCAAATTTGACCATCTATAAGAGAATTTGAAAAATAAAAGGTACTATGTATTGCATAATACTAAATAAAACATATATCTTTGTAATGTTAATCAGATAATGAGTTCATACACGCAAAACACAAAAACACACGCAAAACACAAGAATATGAAAAAGCTATTATTATTCCTTGCAATCACTTCTTTTAGTTTCGGTTCAATGGCGATGGGCTTTCCGCACAACACCTATGAGCAGCAACGCACTTTGAGCAAAAATATCAAGCAAAAAAATTTGGTAAATGAACTCGAAAAATCAATCAAGGTAAATCTTGAAAGCATTACAATCGCAAAAGAGGAAACAAACGTACAATCGTTTGTCGAGATGTTGACCAGTTATGTAGTTGAGTTTTTTACTGAGAAAATACTTGGGAAGAAATTAGCAGAATGTGAAACTTTGAAGGACGCAAAAGGAGAATGTATAGCAATCAAACAAGATTTTGAATATTATTTAGTAGCATAAGTGTGGAACGAAGCTCTGTTACGTTCGTGCAAAAATTTTATATACGGTTTAGTTAGGGTTTAGAAAAAGGCTTGATTCGTTTGAACCAAGCCTTTCTTATTTTACACTTTTGAGGAAGTCTTCCCTTCGAGGGAAGCCTTCCTTTTACAACCAAAAATTAATATTGAAACAACGGATAATCTTTCATCCAGTTGTTGATTTCTTTTCTTACGTTGGCAATCGTAGTTGCGTTATCGTGATTCATCAATACATCATCAATCAAATCTACGATTCTTACCATATCGCCTTCAACCAAACCACGAGTGGTCATGGCCGAAGTTCCTACACGCATACCCGAAGTTGTCATGGCGGTTTTATCATCAAACGGAACCATATTTTTGTTTACCGTAATATCGGCCAAAATCAATGAGTTTTCAGCAATTTTACCAGTCAAGTTTTTCGGGCGTAAGTCAATGAGCATCAAGTGATTATCTGTTCCGCCAGAAATAACTTTATAGCCACGGTTCATAAATTCTTGAGCCATTACTCTCGCATTTTTTTGCACCTGTACTTGATAATTATAGAAACCATCAGTCAACGCTTCGCCGAAAGCAATGGCTTTCGCAGCAATTATATGCTCCAATGGCCCGCCTTGTGTTCCTGGGAAAACACCAGAATCAAGCAATGACGACATCATTCTGAGTTCACCTTTCATCGTTGTGATTCCAAAAGGATTCGGGAAATCATTACGCATCATAATCACACCACCACGAGTACCACGGAGGGTTTTGTGTGTAGTTGTCGTTACGATATGGCAATGGTCGAATGGGTCGTTTAATAAACCTTTGGCAATTAAACCCGATGGGTGAGAAATATCGGCCAATAAAATAGCACCAATCGAATCGGCAATTTGGCGAAGACGAGCGTAATCCCAATCACGAGAATAAGCCGATGCTCCGCAAATAATCATTTTCGGACGCTCTTTGTGAGCTGTTTCTTCCACTTTATTCCAGTCGATTAAGCCTGTTTCTTGCTCAACACCGTAGAAGAAAGGTTGGAAATATTTTCCTGAAATATTTACTGGCGAACCGTGCGAAAGGTGTCCACCGTGGGCAAGGTTAAAGCCTAAGATTTTATCACCAGGTTTCAAACACGCCACAAAAACCGCCATGTTTGCCTGAGCTCCCGAGTGCGGCTGAACGTTTGCCCAAGTAAGATTAAATAATTGTTTGAGGCGGTCGATAGCAATTTGCTCAACTTGGTCAACTACCTCACAACCACCATAATAGCGTTTGCCTGGGAGACCTTCAGCGTATTTATTTGTCAAAACACTACCTGCCGCTTCCATCACCTGTGGCGACACGAAGTTTTCAGAAGCAATCAATTCGATGCCATGTAATTGGCGATTGTTTTCTTTCGTGATTAAATCAAAGATTTGCGTGTCACGAATGATGGAAGTTTCTACAGACATTTTCAGTTTCTATTATCAATTATTTATTATCAATTAACAATATTTTAGCTTTTGTGTTTTGATATTCATGCTAAAACTATCCACAAAATTAACTGATAATTAATAGAAGATGAATTTTTGACAAAATATTATTTGGCAGACTTTGAATTATTGAGGAGTTTCTTGATAAAATTATATTTTAGTCTTCGGTTAGCAGGTCACAGTAGGCAGTTTATAGTCCTCAGTCCTCAATGGGCAATCTAAAGATTTTCGACTGCAAACTGCCTATTGAAGACCGTAAACTACCTCACAAACGTACTTTCACGGAGCATTTTTTCTAAAACTTCGCAACTTGAAACATACGAAAGTTCGGTTTGATAAGTTCCGCCATTGATGATAAATAGTCGAGGATGTGCCTTGAAAAATGCTTTTTTGTAAGCATCTGCGAGCGTTTCTAAGCCAATATCAAGGCGTTTTTCGTTGATTTCTGTTTCGCTGTAGAGCGAAAACTGTTCTTTTTCCCAAAACTTTTTATCTTCTTTGCCTTGTAGAAGTCTGTTTTCACAGTTGAGGTTTCCATCTAATCGGTATTGTAAAACTTTTACCCTTCCCATTGAATAAAAATCGGGCATTTTATCTGTATTTTGAATATTGGCTTCTACAACTAAATTTCCAACTCTGCTGATTTGATGCGGAGCGAGTTTTCCATCTCTTATTGCTTGAATAAGTATTGGAGTAATATCTTTGTTGTAAGTAAAGAATGAACTACCCAAAATGCTGATAGCCAAGTTTCTATCCAAAAATGATGTATTAAAGTTCTTTTGGACAAAAACTCGATTACGATACCGTGTTAAATATCCAGTATCAAAACCTGTCAGTCCGACCATAGTTTCATCAGGAAAACCGTATATTTCTATTAAATCAAGTGTTTTAAGAAAAGCTAAACGCATGTTATTAGAAGCTTTAAAATCATTGATTTTTCGGAGGCTATCTTGCTGTTTATTTAGCTTTTCGGGCAAATTTGTTAAATAAAAAAGACTATCTGTTACCATTAATTTGGCTAAATATATGGTAGTATCTTTTCCATTTTTTGTCGCTTTAATCTCAGTTTTTGCAAATTCTTGTTTTAATTCTTTCGTTAATGGCGTGTATGGTGATTTTGTAATAAGATTGTAATATTCGTTTAGACTATCTCGAACCGCCCAATTGATGTCGGGTTTCACAAGCCTCATTTGGCTTTCAAATTTACTCCAAACTTTGCAGGTATCTGCCACATATTTAAAAAACGCATCTTTCCGCAAACTATCCGAAGGATAACCTTTTTCTACGATTTTCTCCAGATAATCAAAAACTGTTGGCATTTTTCCGACCATAGCGGCACAAATGGCGGCGTTATAATAATCTTTGGCGAAGGGTTTCTTCACATTATCAAAAGCGGCTTTGTAATAGTCAAGGGCTTCGTAATAATTAGTATCAACAATCGCCAATTCGGCCGAATTGATGATTGGGTGATAGATAAGAGTAAAATCGCTTTGGGCAAAGCCCCCTTGCCCCCAGAATAAAAGGATAAATAATAGTGATAGTTTTTTCATAAATGTGGAGCGAATATTCTATTCGCCGATAATGGGGTAGTGGCATTTAGAGCTAAATCTATCTAAAAATAGAAAAACCTGCCCAAATATGAGCAGGTTTTAGGAAATATTAACAAAGTTTCAACAAATTCTTATGACAAAAATTTAAGATTCATCGCATAAAGTCCCGAAAAAATAGCGGCATTAATCAAAGCCATGATTCCGATGCCCCAGCCAGCGGCTCCGCCCATGATGACGATTGGGGCAATAACGCCAATGGCATTGCCCGCAATATAAACCCAAAAGCCTTTTTTGCGGAGTCCCCACATCCAAATTGCACCCAAAATCAATAAAATACTCGAAATTAAGGTCACAACTCCCGATGTAATTAAGGTATCTTTCTGTATAAGTTTGTTGGTTTCTTCCTGTGATTCTTCAATTTTTTCAAGGTCTTTTTCCGACATATATTTTGAAAACATATCCATTACCATTTCGTTGGCTTGCTCTTTACTTTCGACTACTTTTTCGGGGGTAAAAATATTCGGAATTGCTCCATAAAACTTGTAAGCATTAAAAACAAGCGTCAGGATACACAGAATCGTTAGAAATGTTGGACGAGCGGAGGTTTGTTTTTCTTCAAATGGATTTGGCATGATTTTATGATTTAGGGGTTTAAGGTCTGACGTTACGTCGGTACGTCCGACCGATGATTTTTATGATTTTTTTGCTTGAAAATTACTGATTACCGATAAAACAACGTATAAAAATATGATTAACGGTATGGCTACAAATTTTAGACTCACGAGTAAAATTACAGAAAGAATTAGAAAAATATACTTTATTTGGTTAGAAGCCCAAGAAAAATTTTTGAATTTGAGTGCAAATAAAGGAATTTCGGCAATCAGTAAATAGCTCATAATGAGCGTATAGGCAATTAAGAATGTGGCGGACGGCGAACCGTGATTAAGAATTAAGAATTTGTATTCGGGATTAAATTCTAAAATTAGCGGAAACGAAGCCACTACAAAAGCATTGGCAGGCGTGGGAACGCCAATAAATGAATCTGACTGACGAGTATCAATATTGAATTTGGCCAGTCGTAAACATGAAAAAAGTGCCAAAATAAATGCCACATAAGCCAAAGTTGGCAAGTGTGTTTGTGATAAAAGATTTGACGGAATTAAATCTGATAAAACGGTATTTTGGGTTGTTGAAATCTGAATCAATTTAGCGATAATAAACGAAGGCAAAATGCCAAACGTAACCATATCGGCCAAAGAATCGAGTTGTTTGCCAATTTCGGAATGTTGATTGAGCAAACGAGCCACAAAACCATCGAGAAAATCAAGAATTCCTGCAATAAATATCAAGTAAGAAGCCCAAAGTAGGTTTCCTTCAAAAACAAAAACAATACCTAAGCATCCACAAAGTAGATTGCCGAGCGTCATTATATTTGGAATAGTAAATAATTTCATAAAATTGTAGGACAAGTTTCTAACTTGTCAGATTGCGTCAATAATGTGATATGATAATTGGGGTTTTACTGCAAAAAAGGATTTGTTTTTCGCTCATAACCAATTGTCGTTGGCTCGCCGTGACCCGAATAAACTTTGTAGTCATCATCAAGTGTCAGAAATTGCGTTTCGATGCTATGAATTAAGGCTTCGTGGCTACAAAATGGAAAGTCAGTTCGCCCAACGCTTCCTCTGAAAAGTACATCGCCACCGATAACAAATTTCTGTGCGTGATTCACAAAAGCTAAATGTCCAGGGGCATGACCTGGTACAAATCTGATTTCAAGTTCCGAATTTCCGAAGAAAATTTTATCATTTTCATCAATAAAACCATCGGCTTCAACGGGTTCGTAGCCTTTTATTCCCCACATTCGGCAGCGGTTTTCTACATCGGCCAAAATCGGAATTTCGTTTTTATGAATCAGCATCTGAACACCGAATTTACGCTTCACATAAGCCGCTCCAAAAACGTGGTCGAGGTGGCAATGGGTTTGTAGTAATTGCTTCACTACCAAGCGATTGTCGGCAACAAAATCGGCCAATTCTTCTTTTTCGTATTGTGCCAAACAACCTGCATCAATGATTATGGCTTCGTGAGTTTCGTCCCACAAAATGTATGTATTTTCACCTATCGGTGAGAACGTAAAGGAATGTATGTTTATCATGTTGATTAGGCCGCCCTTCGGCAATTCCATTGTGGTTTCGCTCAGGGTACGGTGAGCGATTTGTTTGTTTACCTACAAAAGTAAAAAAATAGTGGGCTTTTTGTGTAAATCGGGTTTAGATTTTCGCCAGTCTTTCACTCGCAGGGTTTTGATGAACTCGTCTTCTGCCGTTACATTGCAGGCAACACAAAGCAGCGTTTCGGGATTTAGATTTTGCAAAACATCTTCCAACAAT
Organism: Emticicia sp.; assembly: GCA_046291385.1. Lineage (GTDB taxonomy): Bacteria > Bacteroidota > Bacteroidia > Cytophagales > Spirosomataceae > Emticicia. Next base: position 10,864 of record JBKBSS010000088.1, read on the forward strand.
TGATTATTTCGGAAAGGTGTTTCCATAAAAATCTGTGTTTGTTGCTTTTTCTTGGCTATTTGTTCTAAATCTTTCAGAGATTTTATTCTCGCCAATTTATCAATCGGAAGATAGCCATTGAATGTAAAACTTTGACCATTAAAACCCGAAGCCATCAAGGCCATCAGAATCGAACTTGGCCCAACCAAAGGCACAACTTTATGACCCAATTGATGAGCGAAACCTACGGCAACCGCTCCAGGGTCGGCTACGCCTGGGCAACCCGCTTCACTAATGATACCTGCATCGGTTTTGAGTTTTTTGAGTTGAGTAAGCGTTTGGTCGTGGGGCGTATCTTTGTTTAGTTCATAAAACGTCATATCATCAATTACTTTATTGAGTTTCAGGCTACTAATAAATCGTCGGGCGGTGCGGAGTTCTTCCACAAAAAACACATTCAATTCGCTCACGACTGCCTTTATTTGGGGCGGTAAAACTGTTTCCTGCGTAT
>JBKBSS010000089.1:0-11001 GCA_046291385.1 Emticicia sp.
CGTATAACTCATGGCTTGAAAAGTATGAAACGAAAGTCCAATCGGCAAAATAATATCCCAGTGAGGAAGCAGGTTTTCGGGAGAAACTTTAAAGAGAACTGAATTAAAATTATCAATGAAGAAATTATAATATTTGAAAACTGAAAGCACACCAATATTGGCTACTAAGCTCATTACCAATGCCGATTTTCGATTTTTCCCCTGCGACTGCTCAATCCAGATTCCTGCGAAATAATCAATAATTATCGTGAAAAATAAAATCAGGATATAAATCGGAATGAAAAAACTATAAAAAACACAACTGGCCATCAACAAATGAAACCAGCGATATTTGTGCGGAATTGCAAAATAAATAAGCGTAACGAGCGGAAAAAATATTAGAAATTCAAAAGAATTGAAAAGCATGATACAGAGTTCTGAGTTCTAAATTCTGAGTTCTGAGTTTAATTAGACTCAAAACCATTTTATATTTCAAAGTTCCGTGTTTATTTTGATTTATGAAAGTTTTTTGATTAAAACAGTTGCCTTTGATAAATAACGTAAGCTGAATGGAACGCTGATGACGCAGATTTTTACAGATTTACACTGATTTTTTAAATAAAACTTTAAGTTTATCAGTGTAAATCAGTCGAATCTGCGTCATCAGTGTTCCATATTTTGAGAATTATGACTAAAATATAACATCATACAATCAAAAAGGCATCGAAGATGCTTCGATGCCTTTAATTATACCCCAAAAAACAATAAAATCTTTTCTAATAATTGAAAGTTTATAGCAATTATTAGACCAAATACTATCAATTTGGAGCAAAAACATATTTTAGAATAAACTTCTATCTATTTCAAAACCTTCTAAATAATCGGATACTCTTTTTACAAATTGCCCACCGAGCGAACCATCAACAACTCTGTGGTCGTAGGTATGCGAAATAATCATTTTTTGACGAATACCAATTGTATCGCCTTGTGGCGTTTCTATAACTGACACTTTCTTCTGAATTACCCCAAAAGCTAAAATCGACACTTGTGGTTGAACCAAAATCGGGGTACCAGCAATGTTCCCAAACGAACCAATATTTGAAACAGTGATTGTACCATCGGCTAAATCGTCGGCTTTCAATTTATTATTTCTTGCACGAAAAGTTAGGTCATTAATTTTCTTTGTCAGACCAATCAAACTATAAGAATCTGCTTCGTGAATGACTGGTACAATCAGATTTCCGTTAGGTAAAGCCACCGCCATTCCGACATTGATTTTTCCTTTTTTGATAATTTTATCGCCATCAACTTGCACATTAATCATCGGAAAATCTTTGATTGCTTTCACAACTGCTTCAATCAATAATGGCGTAAAAGTAATATTTTCGCCCGTATCTTGCTTGAATTTTGCCTTAGATTTCTCACGCCAAACAGTCGTATTTGTCATATCAGTTTCCACGAAAGATGTCACATGCGGAGCAATACGTTTCGATTCTACCATTCGTTCGGCAATCATCTTACGCATTCTATCCATTTCGATGATTTGGTCGCTACCCGAAGCTACAACAATACGCTCAACTGGAGCGGCGATAGGCACAGCAACCGCCTGTTTCAAATGAGATAAAATATCATCTTTCGTCACACGACCTTCCAAGCCTGTGCCTACAATTTTATCGAGTTCTGCAAACGAAATGCCTTCTTCTTTGGCAATATTTAGCACCAAAGGTGAGTAAAATCTATTATTTGATGGCGTTGTGGGTTTTACTGCTACTGGCGGTGTAGTTAATAAATTTACGAAATCACCGACTGGTTCTTCCATCATTTTTTCAACCTCAGCTATTTCGGTAGGCTTTGTTTCTTCTATTACTTTTGGCTGCGGAACAGTTTCTTCGCCAGCCACTTCAATGATACAAACTGGTTTTCCGATAACGGCAACCTCTCCTTTTTGCACCAAAAACTCTTTAATAATTCCCGAATGAGATGCCCCGATTTCGGTGTCGATTTTATCGGTAGCAACTTCCAAAATCATATCATCTGCTTCAATTTTATCACCAACATTTTTCAGCCAGTTCAAAACCGTACACTCGAAAATACTTTCACCCATTTTGGGCATTATCATTTCAATTAAAGCCATAGTTTAAAGTTTTGTTGAAGTTTCTTTTATTGTCCACGGTCATCAGACGGTTTGCTAAAAAGTCTGCAATATTTACAGCCTTCTAAAATTTAACTTTCATAATCTCCGTTTAACATTTTTCGGAGTAAATTTAATGCCACAACGCTACCATACTGAATATTAGTATCTCGTTGGTTGGTCATTTGTACTTTTTTTGCAACCGTTCGGCCTTCCATTGCACAGGCAATCCAAATTGTACCGACTGGTTTTTCGGGTGTTCCACCGTCTGGCCCAGCTATTCCGCTGGTTGCAATCGCAAAATCAGTTTTCATTAATTTTCTTGCTCCTTCGGCCATTTGCGTCACAGTTTCTTCGCTAACCGCTCCGTGTTGGGCAATAGTTTCAGCATTTACACCTAACACATTGATTTTCACAGAATTATCATAACTTACCACACTTCCTATAAAATAGGCCGAACTTCCTGCCACTTTCGTAAACATGTGCGAAATATATCCGCCCGTACAACTTTCGGCTGTCGAAACAGTTAGGCCTTGTTTCTTTAATTCTTTGCCGATGGCTACTTCCAAATCATCACCATCAAATCCAAAAACTGCCGAACCAATCAATGGTAAAACCTTTTCGATTTCGGCATCAACATCTTTTTTGAGTTGTTCTTCGTCAGTTCCGACTGCCGTCAATCTCAATCTAACTTGTCCAAAACTTGGTAAATAGGCTAATTTTATATGTTCGGGCAAACTATCTTCCCAATTTTCGATTTTTTCAGCCAAAAATGATTCTCCAACGCCAATCGTGCGAATCATTTTATGATAAATTATTGGCGTTTCAAAAAAAGCTTGGAGTCTTGGAATTACTTCGTTCGACATCAAATATTTCATTTCGTGCGGAACTCCTGGCATCGAGACGAAAACAGTTCCATTACGCTCAAACCACATTCCAGGAGCTGTGCCAGTTTTGTTGGCCAGATATGTACAACGGCTCGGAACTGCTGCTTGCTGACGATTCAATTCGGTCATTGGACGACCTCTTTTCACAAAGAAATCGGTGATAAACGCCAAAGCATCTTCGTTAATAACGAGTTCATCATCAAAATATTTACAAAGCATTTTCTTTGTAATATCATCTTTTGTCGGTCCGAGTCCGCCTGTCAGTAAAATAATATCCGCACGACTTTCAGCCTCCGCCAAAATCTGTAAAATCTTATCTTCTTGGTCGCCAACCGACGACTTTCTGACTGTTTTGATTCCTATTTTATCCAACTCCGTACTCATCCATTGAGTATTTGTGTCGGTTATTTGTCCATACAAAATTTCATCTCCAATCGTTACTACTTCCGCTAAAATAGGTCTCATATAAAAGAAAACATTTTAAATAAAATCTGTGATAAACACTTAGTTTTGTGGTTTCAAAACTTTAACAGCACAAAAATACAATTTTCGCTGTTCAATCGTTAGTATAGCAATTAATTATTCACAAAAACAATCAGAAAATTCATTCAAATGAAAAGATTACTCTTTATTTCCTTATTAATCAGTATTTTGACGCTCCAAAGTTGTGCAGGGCAAAAGATTAATTTTGGAAAAGTGTTAAACGACGTTATTACCCAAACCCAAGGCGGAGGAGCATTGACCAACGATGATGTAGTGATGGGTTTGAAAGAAGCCTTAAAAGTCGGAATCAATAAAGGAGCAGATAGTGCGTCAAAAACTAATGGTTTTTACCTAAATCCAAGAATCAAGATTCCATTTCCTCCAGAAGTACAGCGAGTTGAAACCGCTCTTCGTAAAATCGGTTTGGGTGGAGAAGTTGATAAATTTGTGGTTTCGTTGAATCGTGGTGCAGAGGAAGCAGCTAAAGAAGCAAAACCAATTTTTGTGAATGCAATTTTAAGTATGTCGTTTTCGGATGCTTGGAGTATTTTGCGTGGCGATAAAAATGCGGCAACGATGTTTTTGAAACGTACAACTTCGGCAGCTTTGGTACAAGCATTTATGCCAGTTATGGATAAAGCCCTACAAAAAACGCAAGCAACAAGATATTATACTGATTTGGCAACAACTTATAATGCTTTGCCATTTACACAAAAAGTAAATCCTGATTTGAAAGGCTACGCTACCCAAAAAGCGATTGATGGTTTGTTTATTTTGGTTGAGCAAGAAGAAGCGAGAATCAGAGAAAACCCATTGGCTCGTACTACTGAAATTTTGAAAAGAGTTTTTGGAGCGTCTTGAGTGCTTACGCACAATGATAAATGTTTAATGATAAATTGTTAATTTGCTGATTATGCGATTTTAACAAAAAAGCCATAAAACTTATAATTTCATGGCTTTTTTGTTCGTTTCTCCCCCTTAAGTATGGTATATCTTTAAGAGGTGCCACACTTTTTTTTATTACTTCAACGAATTCCCATATCCAACAATCAAAACTGAAAGTACAATTATCAAGATTCCTGCAACGATTGTTGTAAGGGTTTTCTTTGAAACGCCTTTCCATTCTTTCAAAACCAAACCCCATGAATTGGCCACAAGAATAATGAAAGCCATGTGCAGAATCCAAGAACTTGGGCCGTTGCCGAGTTTACTTTCGCCCATTCCGTAGAAGAAAAACTGTAAAAACCACGTTGTTCCAGCTATTGCTGAGAAACTGTAGTTTCTTAGTAAAGGCGTTTTTTGATTTGTGTAATCGCCAAAAGATTTGTTTGAGAAATTTAGATACATACACCAAATAAAATTGGTTGTAAGTCCGCCCCAAAGTATTACGATATAAACCACATTGTTTCTGAATAAAAATTCTCCTTGATTTGGATTTTGTGCCACCCAAATCTCATTCGCCACATTCGACATACTTGAACCTGCCTCTATTCCAAAACTAAAACAAGCACTCAAAACGCCTGAAATCACAGCCACAATTAAGCCTTTTGTGATTTGAAATTCGTCGTCCGATTTATTTGCTCCTACGAGGTCTTTGTCTTTCATTCCACCAGCTTTACCACAAATCACGATTCCGACAACACAAACAAATAGACCTAAAAGTACCATTTGTCCCCAATTTGTCGTCATTAAGTCAGTAATTGTATCTTTTCCAGCAGTTGGTACAAAATCGTAATAAATAGAAGGAATTATTGAGCCGAAAACCGAACACAAACCAAGAATAATTGAACTACCAAGCGAAACACCCAAATATCGTACGCCAAGTCCGTAAGTTAAGCCACCGATTCCCCAAAGTAAACCCATCAAATAGGTCCAAAAGAGTGTATTTCCTGCTTCTCCTGCAATAATTCCCCAAAAATTAGGTATGGTCAAATAAGCGGCCAAAGGCGGAACAATCAACCACGAGCAAAGCCCACCGACAATCCAATAACTTTCCCAAGCCCAGCCTTTTACTTTTTTGTATGGAATATAGAAGCTTCCCGAAGCAAAACCGCCTAAGAAGTGAAAAAGAATACCTAAGATTGCAGTCATTTTTGTGAAATAGGGTTAGTTTTTTTGTAGTTTTTCAATAGCACGGCTACCGTAATAAATTATCCCAAAATAATATTGAGTGGCTAAAAATACTATCCTGTACTCTCATGCGAAAGAGATTTTGTGTTTTTTTATGAAATAAGTTTAGATTAACTTAGATATAAGTGGTGGTAAGTATTTGAACGACAAAAATAAATTCTATATTTAACTGATAATAAGTGTTTTATACAACTGTGGACTGCTGACTATTAACTGCGGACTGCATATTTTGAACTTTATCGACCAAAAACCTATTATTTACTGAAACAGTTATAGAATCGTATATGAAAAAATCAGAAATTAATTTTACTGTAGAATTAGATGAAACACGTATTCCTGAAAGAATATTTTGGGATGCTACCGAAAACCCTAACGAAGGAATCAACGAAACAAGGGCTATTGCAATTGGTGTCTGGGACCATTATCACCGTGGTTTATTGGGAATCAACCTTTGGACAAAAGATATGCCAGTTGATGAAATGAAGCATTTTGCGGTTGATATTGTAGGAAATGTAGCTCAATTATTGGCAGACGCAACAGGCGATAAAAAATTAATAGAAATACTCGAAAGTACTTGCCGAAGCATGAAACGCCACATTGACGAAGAAGCAAAGAAAGAAACACAAGCATAAAACAAAAAAGGCTGAATTTTTACAAATTCAGCCTTTTTTATGAAATATCGCTTCAATTATGGTTTCTTTGGAGTAATAATCTTAGTCCAAGTCAAAAACTTAATAACTGGATAAGTTGGGTCAAACTCATACCATTTCTTCGCAAAATTGATTGACATTGGGTGTTTATGGTGATTATTCTGGAATAATTCACCCATCATCAACACATCAAAAATCAATGAGTTCTTTGATTCATCATGATTATCAAAATTTTGGTAACCGTATTTGTGTCCACTCCAATTTACGATTGCACCATGAATTGGCCCCATCAAGAAATGTATCGGAAGCAAGAAGAAAAAGCCCCAATGCACGTCAAAGTATAAGAAACCTATCACATAAAAAGCAATATAAGTAATTCCCCACAATGAACGAGAAACCCAGTTATCACCGATTTTATCAATCAGATTCCATTCTGGTAAATCTTTCTCAAAACGCTCCTCAATTTTGTATTTGTAGTTCAAAACGGCGTTGTAAATATCTTTTGTTTTCCACATCATCGTAAACAGGTTTTCGGTGTGATGCGGAGAATGAGGGTCTTTTTCAGTATCGCTATATGCGTGGTGCATACGGTGCAAAACCGCATACGAACGGGGATTTAGATAAGATGAACCTTGCGTAATGTAAGTAAAAAGATAGAAAAAACGCTCCCAAAATTTGCTCATTGTAAACATCTTATGAGCAGAATAACGATGCAAGAAAAATGTTTGACTGAAAAGCGATAAATACCAATGGGCAAAGAAAAATGATAATGCAGCGACCATGCTTAGAAAATAGAAGTTTTGTTGTTTTTGAAAATACAAATATACAAGCCTAACGGTAAAGTACTAAAAAATGTTGATGACGTATATATACCAAAACTAAAGTTCTTCAAAATATCCAACAAACATTCTCCGAAATATCCAATTTCAGTAACTTGTAAAGGCGTACTGCACCAAATTTGCTCCCATTTGCAGGGCTTTTATACGTAACTCTTCGGGGTCATTATATACAGCTCGGTCTTCCCATCCATTTCCTAAATCACATTCGTAACTAAAAAAACTTATCAAGCGTCCTTGCCAGATTAATCCAAAACCTTGTGGAGCTTGACCTTCGTGTTCGTGAACTTTAGGTAAACCACTTACAAATTTATATTTCTGTTGGTAAACTGGGTGGGAAAAAGGCAATTCAACAAATTCTAATTCAGGAAAAACTTTTTTCATTTCTCGACGAATAAATTTATTCAAACCATAATTATCGTCAATGTGCAGAAAGCCACCAGAAATCAAATATCGACGAAGATTCTGCACTTCTCCATCATTAAAAACTACATTTCCGTGGCCTGTCATGTGGATAAATGGATATTGAAAAATATCAGTGCTACCAACTTCAACAATATCTTCTTCGGGGAAAATATTCATTTTTAGGTTTTGATTACAAAACTTAATGAGATTTGGCAATGAAGTTTTATTGGCGTACCAATCACCTCCGCCGCCGTATTTCAGTTTGCCGATTTTGATAGTTGGCTGTTGTGCAAAAGCGATGTTTGCACAGATGATACTTAAAAATGTTAGAATATATTTTTTCATAAAATCGACTAAAAAAGTCTTTAACACAAACTAAAAATTGACAGATTGAAAACCTATCCTACAAAAATGTGTTGGTTATTGTACAGGCCACCACGCCTGCAGTTTCAGTGCGAAGCCTTGAATTTCCGAGCGTAACTACCTGAAAACCAGTTTTTTGTGCGAGTAAAATTTCTTCTTTCGCAAAATCACCTTCGGGGCCAATCATCAATAAAACTTCTTTTTTATCCGCAACGACCTCTTTCAGTGGTTTTGCATCATCAGTTAAGTGTGCCACGAACTTAGCCTCAATATCGACCAATTTTATAAATTTCTCAAAATCAATCAATTCATTGACTTTTGGTAAATATGCTTTCAGCGATTGTTTCATGGCCGAAATGGCTATTTTTTCGAGCCTTTCGGTTTTCTGATTTTTGCGTTCTGAGTGCTTGGTTTGTATTAACGTAATTTCATCAACACCTATTTCAACACATTTCTCAATAAAATATTCGATGCGGTCGGCGTTTTTGGTTGGAGCAATCGCAATGTGCAGATAATGGTTTCTTTTTTCAAATTCTCGCTCGACCGATAAAATTCTGACTTCACACTTTTTTTCGTGAGCCTTCGTAATTTCGCATTCAAACAAGCCTCCGACTCCATCCACAACATGTATTTTATCTTTAATATTTTTTCTCAAAACCTTTACGCAGTGTCTTGAATCTTCTTCGCTTAAAATTGGAGTTTTCTCAATGTCGGATTGATAGAAAAGGAGCATCTTTAATTATTTTTACAACCACCGATTTCGGCCGAAAAGTCGCTACCCAATTCGGCATCAAAACCATGATTCAAATCAATTGATTTTTTTGCTTCCAAAGATAGTCGTTTTGCGTTAGTTATCGAAACTATTGTAGTAATTGATGTATTTGCACCAACATAGTTTATGTTTGGCAGTGTCTTTAAATTGACATTTTCAAGGCATTTTAAAGATACTCCTTTAGTATTTGACTTGTTACTGGGCAAATTTTCAGCAAAAACTCGATAAAAATACGTTTTATCAAGTTCAACTTGTGTATCATAGTAATTATCGCCCGAAACTATTCCGATTTCACCAAAGCTATTATTATCAAGCGAACGTTCGATATGATATTTGGTTTGGGCATTGCCATTCCAAGCCAACTTTACTTGTATTTCCTCGTTTACTTCGATATTCAAATTGATTGAAAGCGGAGGAACTACAATTATCGGAGTTTCGCCGCCAACTGCAACATTATCAAAGCTAAAAGCACGCATTCCATAATTATTTTTCAAATGCACCCCATCATAAAAATCAACTCCAAATTGACCATAAGCGTTGGGTAAATAAGAAACTGTCTTGGCATTTTGTATATTGGCTACTGTCAGATAAATTTTATTTCCTTGTGCTTCTCCACTTTGAACGACATCATTTCTGCCGTCAACGAAAATATAATCTTTCATACTCCACATTTTCCCACTCGCTACCGAATCTTTTGGATAATTCATTTGCATTCCTTCATCAAACTCCAAGACTAATTTCTGACTTTCCCAGTAAATTTTCTTTAAATCGGGTGAATAAATCTGAGGTGATTGGTTATCGTTATAAATTTCACGACCAATAATCCTTGAAAGTTCATAAGCCGTTTGACTGTAACCACCTAAAGTATAATGCAAGCCGTCATAGCCAGTTGCTCCAACCGAACTCATGGTTGTAATCTTAGGGAATTTATACTTAGTAAGCCGTTGATAATCACGCAAAAAACCAGCTTTACTATTATTGATTGTAAGAATGTTATTTTGTATATTGTAGATTTTCTTGAGATTTGGATAATCCAACACAAACGAATTATAAAGCTTTTCAAATTCGGCAGGATATTGCTCCGATTCTAACTGGTACGAGCCATCACTTTCTCCGTGACGGAAAATAATGTACTTGATTTGGTCTTGTACATCACTAATAATGGTTTGTAATAGCATTTTTCCATAATGCGTATTTTTATCAGCAGGATTCTGGGCATTTCTATTATTTAATCCTCTAAGGTCCGAACCACCAACCGAACCCACAATTACCCCAACTGGATAATTATATTTTCCGCACAAAAACTTCTGAAATTCAAGCGTTCCTGTACCTGGCCATGTTGAAGTTTTGTAGGGCTGCACCCACTCGCTATCGCCATTATCAAAATTTGCTACCGTAAAAAAACGAATAAGTGGATTGGGTTCTGGTCGATAAGTATCAATTCCGCCCAAACCGAGTGCGTTCGATTGTCCATAAATCAAAAATAAATCTCCTATGCCAACTTGGGTTGCTTTTTTAATTTCCTTCGAACCATCAAGCGTCAGAATGAAGGTATAATCAAATTTTCCAGCCTTTAGGGTTGGCGAAAATGCAAAATCTGAAGAAGTATTAGAGGTTTGTTCAAAAAAAGTATTTCCATCTTGAAGAATTTTCAAGGAGATAGAAGAATGACCATTCTCAGTAATTTTACCTTTTACCTGAAAAATAGCTTCATCTTGTTCATTTCGCTGAATGACTTGATTATTGGCAGGAAATTTAGAAATACTCACCTGCGAAAAAACACCCGTGCTACTCAGAAAGAGTAAACATAGCGTTAAAAGTGAGCAATATTGAGTTTTAATTAGGGACAACACTATAATTTTTTTATACATTAGAGAGAAAATCGTGCCAAAGTGTCAACTAAACAAAAAGGTATTTTCTTTTGTTAGGAAATACCCTTCAAAACATAAAACATTAATTACTTCATTACATATTTGCCCGAATCTTCAATTACTACAGTAGGCAGTTTTTTAGAATTTTCAAAGGCATCAAAACCTGGTTTTAGCCATGACCAAAAAGCCAACAAACTGGCATCGGTACCGAACTCACTATTGATTGCTTTATAATTTTTATCATTCATAATTGTCGGAAAAATATGCACATTTATCTTGCCACCTGCACTTTTTGCTTTGGCCGCCAGCAAATATAATTCTTGAATATTCTCATCGCCAATCGGAATACAACCGATAGTAACGCAATGCCCGTGAATAAAAATATTATCGCCAGGGTTTAGTTTATCGGCAAAAACCAAATCTGATTTATTTGGGTAATTAATGCGAAATGAAAGCAAATATTGGCTCTGCGGATTAAACAAATCTACTTCATA
>JBKBSS010000089.1:11011-11246 GCA_046291385.1 Emticicia sp.
ATCCTTCGGGAATTTGGCGGTCGCCCGAACGGCGTTTTGGCCCTAAAATACCAGTTGTAGCACAAAATTCGTAGGTTTTTACGAGCGTAAAAGCATCATCTGATTTGTTTTTTGCCCAAACTTCCAGTTTTTGTTCTTTCTTGAAAGCTCTCAAAAATAAATCAAAATTGTTGGTATTGATACTTTTTGAAGAAAGCAAATCGCTGACAACTTTGCCTTTCTCTCGGTTGGCAGC